>PEAJ01000104.1 GCA_002753495.1 Magnetococcales bacterium HA3dbin3
ACCTTTTTTTTTTTTTTTACATCAAGAACCGCCACCGCCAGGGTCAGCTTGCCACCGCGCAGACCGGAGAAAAGCTGTGACCCGACCTCGCGCAGAAAACGCCGATTGTGCAAACCCGTGAGGAAGTCACGGATGGCGGCATCCTCCAGCGCCTGGATTCGTTCCAGGTTTTCCACGTTGCGCGTGACGCGACAGGTAAACTCCTCTTCCAGAAACGGCTTGCCGAGAAAATCATTGGCACCCACCTTGAGAAAACGTGCCGACAGGACGTTAACTCCGTGCGAGGAGATGCCGAGGATGCCCATGCGGTCCTTGCTCCACTTCTGGCGGATGGCGCGGGTGAGTTCGTAGCCATCCATGATCGGCATGGTGTAGTCGGTCACCACCAGGCGCACATCCTCGTTGTCCTGATTGAGAAGCTTGAGCGCCTCCGCCCCGTCGCCCGCCTCCAGCACGACAAAGTTGTGCTTCTCCAGCATGCGCTTCATTTGGTTGCGGGCCGAGCGCGAGTCATCGACGACGAGGATCTTCACCCCGCGATTGCGATGCAAACGATCGAGCAGGGAGAAAAGATACTCCAGGCTGGCCGGACCATCCTTGAGGATAAAATCGATCACCCCGCGCAAGAAAACGAACTCGCGCTGTGACTCGTCAAACTTGCTGGTCATGACGATGCTGGGGATGGCGGCGTCGCGGAAGCGTTCGACAATCTCCTCTTGGGTGGCATCGGGCAGGGTGAGGTCGAGGATGGCCAGGGTGTAGCTGCTCCGTTGCTGGTCGTGGTCGAGGAGCCCCTCGGCCTCGCGGAAGCTGCTGGCGAGGGTGACCTGGCAGGCGAGGCGTTTTTCGATCTCTCGCTTCAGGGTGCTGGCAAGCAGACGCGAATCCTCCAGGAGGAGGATTTTTTCGTCTCGGGTGGCTGGTGACATGACAGGATTTCCGATATGGCTGGTTTTTTGCCTATCCCAAGAGAAAGCCGGCGAAGATGATCAAGCCGGTGAAGCGGTTGCTCAGGAAGGCGTTGAAGAGCGCCGGGCGATCATAACCGCGCAGGGTGCGAACCTGCCAGGCCAGATGCATCGCGGCGGCGAGCAGGGCGAGGTGGAAGCCGGGACCCAGGCGCAGATGGTAGCCGACGCCCAACAGCAGCAGCAGCGCCAGTGTGTAGAGGATGGCGACGGCGAGGCGGTCGTGGCGTCCGAAGAAGAGGGCGCTGGATTTGATGCCGATTTTGCGGTCGTCGTCGCGGTCGAGCATGGCGTAGATCGTGTCGTAGCCGGCGGCCCAGGCGACGGTGGCGGCAAAGGTGGCCCAGGCCGGCCAGGGGACGCTGTTGCTGGCGGCGGCCCAGCCCATGATCACGCCCCAGCCGAAGGCGATGCCCATCACCAGCTGCGGGACGTGGAAGAAACGTTTGCTGTAGGGGTAGAGCAGGGCCAGGGCCGCCCCGACATAAGCGAGGCGAATGGCGAGGGGATTCAAGAGCTGCACCAGGGCAAGAGCGCCGAACAGCAGAATGAGCAACAGCAGGCGGGCATGGGTGACGCTGGCGGTACCGGCGGCGAGGGGGCGATCGCGGGTGCGGGCGACGTGCGGGTCGAACGTCCGGTCGGCCAGGTCGTTGGCGACACAGCCGGCGGAGCGCATCAGCAGGGTGCCGAGGCTGAAAATCAGGTAGAGCGACAGGTCAAAGCGACCCGGTGCCGCCGCTGCCAAGGCCCACCAGGAAGGCCACAGGAGCAGCCAGGTGCCGATCGGGCGATCGAGGCGCATCAGGCGGGCGGATTGCCACAGGTATGGGTAGAGGGTCGTGGTCACGCGGCAAAGGATTCGGGGTTCAAGCCCCGAGCTTTCCTTTCGTTGGAGGTGGTTGGGGGAGGTGTGCAAGCCTTGCCTGTCCCCGGGATTATCGTGAAAGATGGCCTTTATGGCCTGGGGGGGTGACCCTGCTCCTCTGCAAACACCTCCTCCAGGGATGATGCGGTCAGGACGCGATCGCCCCAGGTCTCAAGGGTGGCCGCGTCGGCGGCATGCACCCGCTCCGGGACCCAGCCGGGCAACGCCCCGAAACGCCGTTTGAGCAGGCGCAGCAGCAGGGCGGCTTCACCCTCCCGGTGGCCTTTCAACTCTCCTCTGGCAAAAATGTCGCGCAAGTAATCATTTTCCATCACATCGATCGTGATCGGCATCGTATTTTCCTCCTCCCTCACGGTGGTTCCCAGCCCGCGCAAACCGGCCAGGATGACCAGTTTTTCCAGCGCATCGGCCTTGGCTTTTGGTGCCAACGCCGCCATGCGCGTCAGGATGACACGCAGCGTCTGCCGCTCATCTTGCAACCGGCAGAGAACCGCCAACAGGTTCTCTTCCAGTTGCGGGCTTTCCAGCATCCGTTGGCAGTCGATTTCCCGAATATCCCGGACAGTATAGCGAAACCTTAGGTCGGTTTCCTCAACTTCCGTCGCGAACGCGGGTGGATCGGTACCGACATAGAGCACCTGCTGCACGATCCGGGCGGTGGGATACAAACCACGGATCAGGAGAAAATACTCCAACATCCGCCAGGCCATGTCGGGGTCGTTGCCGCTCTGGAGTTCCAGATGAAAAATGGTTTCGTCGCGCAGGCGCACGACCAGATCCGGCTGGCGTCTCTTGACCGAGGAAAACTCGACCGGCAACAGGGCCGACGCTTCCTGGCCGGTCAAAAGCAGGAGCAGCCGCTGCGGCAAGGTCTGGAAGATGTCCTTCAGGGTGGCGTCGTACTTCATGTTTCATGAGAGGCTTAAGGGGCGACAACCAATCCCTACAAGCTCCCGGCCAGCCGCCGATGGGCACATCACGCACATGTTGGCGCGCCTTGCATGGCACCCGTCTTGAGTTCGACTGTTTGTCCCGGGACCCCCTCACGCGATGGCCCTGGCAGGCGCAAGTGGTCGCGCAGGGCGTTGTCCATCACCTGTTGCAAGCCCGTCCCTTCGGCCTCGGCACGTCGGCTAAGCTCCGCGATGATGTCGCTGGAGAGCGTGACGGTCACGCGTGTCCTGCCCTCCTGGGGCAAAATTGGCCCGCGTTTGCCGTTGCTGAAGTCAAATCCCTCTTTTGTCTTCATGGTCGCTCCTCGTACAGCCTTCTTTCCCACCTTTCTGCTTGACGGGCGCTTATAATCCGGCAACGTTGCCCGCGGTAGGTGAACACGACTGCCAGAATCCCGCCGGTTGCGCTGGCGCCGATGGCCTGAAACCTGTGTTCCGGGTGGCTTGAGTCTTCCGACACGACCGCCATCGGATCATCCAGGACGGTGGCGGCCTCCTGGAAGGATACCCCGTGCTTCTTCCTGTTCGCAGCAGCCTTTGTCGGATCAAATTCAATGTCCATGACGGCGTAACACGACACCCCGCACCGGATGGTCGATTTTCAGGGCAACCGCACTGGCCTGAGAAACAACCGCCAATCCCTACAAACTTCCGGCCAGACGTCGATGTTCCACCATCAGGCAGAGATCCTGGGTGACGCGCAGACCGGCGGTGTGCGCGGTGGTCAGGGCCTCCTCATTGAGGATGCCGCTTTGCAGCCAGAAGGCGCGGGCGCCGATCGCAACGGCCGCCGCGGCAACCGCTGGCGTCTCCTCCGCGCGCCGAAAGACATCGACGATATCGACCTTGATGTCGGCGGGAATGCTGCGCAAAGAGTCATAGGCGACCTCGCCCAGCACCGACCCGCCGCCCGGACGCACCGGAATGATGCGATAGCCAACCTTTTGCAAGTAGGCGGCTACGCGATAGGCGGGACGGTCGGGTTTGGCCGACAACCCGATCACGGCAATCGTGCGCGCGGTGCGCAACAGCTCGATCATCTCCTGATCGTTCATGAGCATCGGGATCACTCCTTAATTTTGGGTCGGTGACGACGGTCGCAAGGCGACGCGAGCAGTTTGCGCGGCCCTGGCGTCGATGTACAATGGCCCCCGGCGGCCGGTGTTTTGTGACGCGACCGGCGCCAAGGAAAGTATGCACCATGGACAAAGGATTGTCGTGGCCCGATGCGCCTAAAAACGGCGTATCGCCGCCGTTCAGGGAGGATCAGGAGATGGTTGCCGAGTCGTCGGTGGCATCGTTGGCGGCAGCGCCCGCGGTTGTGGGCGGACAGAGCGGAGGCGACTACGATTCCGCCCTGCTCGAACGCGCACGAGCGACCCTGCACCTGGAGGCGGAGGAGATTCTGGCGGCGGCCCGGCGGCTTGACGCCCGCTTTGCCCGCGCTGTCGATCTTCTTGACGCTTGTCGGGGTCGGGTGGTGGTGACCGGAATGGGCAAGTCCGGGCTGATCGCGCGGAAAATCGCTGCGACGTTGGCGAGTACCGGAACTCCGGCATTTTTCTTGCATCCAGCCGAGGGGCGGCATGGCGATGTCGGGATGCTGACACGGCAGGATCTGCTGCTCGCCCTCTCCAACAGCGGCGATACCTGGGAGGTGGTTGCCCTCCTGCCGGTGATCAAGCGGTTGGGGATCCCGCTGCTCGCCCTGGTTGGGCGGGCGGAGTCGGTGCTGGCACGAGAGAGCACGCTGTTCCTCGACGCCTCGGTGCGGCGCGAGGCCTGCCCGCTCAATCTGGCACCGACGGCATCAACCACCGTCGCCCTGGCGCTGGGCGATGCGTTGGCGGTGGCGCTGCTGCAAAGGCGGGGATTTGGGCCGGAGCAGTTTGCCGAACGCCATCCGGGCGGGGCGCTGGGCAAACGGCTGCTGTTGCGCGTCGCCGATGTCATGCTGCACGGGGAGCGCATCCCGCTTACCAACGTAAACGACAGCGTGCGCGATGCCCTGTTCGAGATGACCAGCAAACGCCTCGGCATGACCGGGGTGCGCGACCAGACCGGCAAGGTGTGCGGCATCATCACCGACGGCGACCTGCGCCGCTGGCTGGAACGCGATGACCAACTGCTGCAAAAACAGGCGGGTGAGATCATGACGAAAAACCCCAAATCGATCCGACCGGAGGCCCTGGCCGCGGAAGCGGTCAAGGTGATGGAAGAGAACAAAATCACCAGCCTGTTCGTGCGCGATGCAAGCGATACCCTGGTCGGCGTCGTGCACCTGCACGACCTTTTGCAGGCAGGCCTGATGTGAGCGGCCAGGCGACCTGGCCGGAGGCATTGCGGGCACGAGTGGAGCCGGTTCGCCTGCTCGCACTCGATGTCGACGGCGTCCTTACCGACGGCGGCCTCTACTACCTCGACCACGAAGGGTTGGAGGCCAAACGCTTTCATGCCCGCGATGGCCTGGGGATCCGCCTGCTGCTCGAGTCGGGCTTGTTGGTCGGCTGGATCACCGCCCGTCGCTCCGAACTTGTCGCCAAACGTGCGCGTGAACTCGGCATCACCTTTTTGCACCAGGGGGCGCACGATAAATGGCGCTGCCTGCGCGATCAACTGCGGGGTTTAAGCCTCGAACCCGACCAGTGCGCCTACATGGGTGACGATCTCGTCGACCTGGCGGTGATGCAACGGGTGGGACTCGCGGCGGCACCCGGGGATGCCCACCCCGAGGCGATCCGCGCCGCCCACTGGGTGGCCAGTGAAGGTGGCGGACGCGGGGCGGTGCGCGCGTTGATCGATACCATTCTTCAAATTCAGGGCCACTGGCCGGCGATCCTCGAACGGATGAGCGCCGCCAGCGGCGCACCTTGAGGGGGCGGGGGAGATGTCGCGGCGCCACGTCAAATATGTCTTTCTGGGGATTGCCCTGACGGTGGTGGCCGGGCTGGTCTGGTCGCTTGCGCGCCCGGGCCTTTTGCCGCCTCCGGTCGATGCCGGCGACGCTGCGCACGCAACGACGGCGACGATGGCGATGACGAGTACGAACGCGCCAACCGCCGCCGCGCCGCATGGTGCGGCGATCGCCACCACGCCGGTCACACCGACTGCCGCCACCCCCGCCCTTGCCGGCGATCAGATCGCCACGACCGGCCACACCGCCGCCACGGTGACCGGCATGCACCTGGTCCAGGATGACGGCCAGCGCAAGAAGTGGTCGCTCACCGCCAAAAGCGCCGAAAAACCCGATCTTGGGCGTGTGCAGGCCCTGGCACCACGATTGACCCTTTATTCCGACAAAGGCACGGCGCTTTTCATCACCGCCGACAAGGGGACCCTCGACAATCAAAGCCGCGCCTTCGCCTTCATCGACGATGTTCACGCCACCGACGGCCAGGATCTGCACCTGACCACCCAGGCGCTTACCTACGATCCGCAACGCCGCCTGCTCGGCAGCGATCGCCCGTTTCGCCTGGTCGGCAGGGGGTTCGAGTTGACCGGCATCGGGTTTGAGGTCAATCAAGAGACACAACACGTCCGGGTATGGCAACGCGTGCGTGTCGTTTTCAGCGACGGTTTTGGCGATCTGGTGTGACCATGCCCCGACACCTTCCCCGCCGTCTCCTCCCCCTTGCCATCGGTGCTGCCGCCGGTTGGTTCGTCGCACTTGCGCCACTTGCTGTTACACCGGCCGAACCAACCAGCGGCCTCGTCATCACCTCCGACCGCCTGGAGGTCGACGACAAGGGTCGCATCGCCACCTTCTCCGGCCACGTCCTGGCGGTGGAGAAGACGATGCGCTTGAATGCCGACCAGATGATCGTCCACTACCAGCAGCCCGGCACCGGTGGCGATGGACAAAAGGTCAAGGTGCGCGACGTTGAGGCGAAGGGGCACGTCACCCTCGAACAGGCCAACTACCGCGGCACGGCCGATCTGGCCACCTACAAAATGGGCAGCAACGTCATCGAGTTGATCGGCCAGGGCAGCAACGCCGTCGTCTTGCAGGGGGAGAACCGTCTCGAAGGCGAGCGCATCCAACTTTTCCTGACGCCAGACCGACGCCTGGAACGGGTGGTCGCCAACAGCGGCAACCGCAAGCGGGTACAGGCCCGTCTCGCCACCCATGCCCAGGAGGCAAAACCCGCCGCCCCCGTCGCGTCGCCCCCGCCCGCGGGAGGGACGCCATGACCGCCCCCGCCTGCCTGGAGGCTTGCGCCATCGGCAAGGGGTTTCGCGGGCGCACGGTGGTCGACGCGGTGGATCTGCGCGTGGCACCAGGAGAGGTGGTTGGCCTGCTCGGCCCCAACGGCGCCGGCAAAACCACCACCTTCTACATGATCGTCGGGCTGCTGGCACCAGAACAGGGCAGCATCCGTCTCGACGGCCGCGACATCACCCGCGAACCGATGTATCGCCGCGCCCGCGAAGGCATCTCCTACCTGCCGCAAGAGCCCTCGGTGTTTCGCAAGATGACGGTCGGCGACAACATCCTCGCCATCCTCGAAACCCTGCCGCTTGCGCGCGCCGAACGCCGACAACGCTTGGAATCCCTCCTCGAAGAACTGGGGGTGGCACACCTTGCGCGCGTCCACGGCTACGCCCTCTCCGGCGGCGAGCGTCGCCGCGTGGAGGTGGCGCGCGCGCTGGCCATTCATCCGCGTTACATTCTGCTCGATGAGCCCTTTGCCGGTGTGGATCCGCTGGCGGTGGGTGATATACAATCGATCGTGCGCCACCTGCGCGGCAAGGGGATCGGCGTGCTGATCACCGATCACAACGTGCGGGAAACCCTGGGCATCTGCGACCGCTCCTACATCCTCTCCGATGGCCGCGTCCTGGCCGATGGCGTGCCGTCGGCGGTGGTTGAGGATCCGCGCGTCCGGAAACTGTACCTGGGAGAGACTTTTCAACTGTGAACAAGGCTTTCGGACAATCGACGGGGTCTTTGCCCGTGAACGGATTCGCAATCAATCGAGGGTGGGGGCAAAATCCATGGTGATGGGACTGGAACTGAAACTGCGGATGGGTTTGCAGCTGGTCATGACGCCGCAGTTGCAAATGGCCATTCGTCTGTTGCAGATGTCCAGCATGGATCTGGCCGAGTATCTGCAGGAGGAGCTGGAACGCAACCCCCTGCTTGAGCGCGTCGAGGATGGCAGCGACGAAGGCGGTGGCGGCGAAAGCGGCGGCGATGGTGACAGCTTCCGCAACGATGCCGCCAGCGACCTCCTCGCCGACACCACCGACCTCACCCGCACCCACAGCGAATCCCTGCTCGAAGGGGTGCCGGTCGACGGCAAGGAGGGGCAGCTCGAAAGCGATTTGCCGGTTGATGCCTCCTGGTCGGACATCTACGCCGACGCCCCGGCCTTCGAGCACGACAGTGGATCAAGCAGCGAGGCACCGCCACTGGAAAACACCCTGGTGCGCTCGAAAACCCTCGCCGATCACCTGATGTGGCAGCTTGGGTTATCGGCGGTGTCGGAGAAGGAGCGGGTGATCGGCACCGCCCTGGTCGATGCCATCGACGACAACGGCTACCTCGTCGGCGACCTGCAAGGGATTGCCGAGATGACCGGCCACGAGCTTGAGGATGTCGAGGATGCCCTGATCCTCGTCCAATCCTTCGAGCCGGCCGGTGTCGGCGCGCGCAACCTCGCCGAGTGCTTGCGCTTGCAACTCAAGAACATGGGCATGGCCCACCCCCCCTACACCAGCCTGCTTGACCACCTTGAAGACCTTGGCCGCCGCGACTTTCGCAAACTGGCCCGGGTCCTGAAGCTGGACGAGAGGGAGCTTGCCGACGCGGTTTCGGTCATCCATTCGCTCAACCCGAAACCCGGGCTTGCCTTTGGCAGCGACAATGCCGGCTACGTTGCCCCCGACGTTTTTGTGCGCAAGATCAACGGCGAGTGGGTGGTGGAGGTCAACCCGGAGACGGTGCCCAAGCTGCGCTTGAATCGCTACTACCAGGAGGCGATGGAGGGGCGGCTGTCGCCGCAGGATAAGCGTTTCCTGGCGGAGAATGCCCGTTCGGCGCAGTGGCTGATCAAGAGCCTTGAACAGCGTTCGAGCACCATCTTTCGTGTCGCCGAGAGCATCGTCCGCTTCCAGAGGGATTTTCTCGAATATGGCCAGGAACACCTCAAGCCATTGATCCTCAAACATGTCGCCGAGGATGTCGGCGTACACGAATCCACCACCTCGCGCGTCACCAGCAACAAGTACATGCACACCCCGCGCGGCATCTTCGAGCTGAAATACTTCTTCTCCTC
>PEAJ01000105.1 GCA_002753495.1 Magnetococcales bacterium HA3dbin3
GTTATCTTGCCTTTGCCAGGCAGGAACCGACAGCAGAGCTGCCCCGGCTGGAAGAGGCAATGTACCGTCTGGCTGACAATCTGGCGCAGGCCGGGGAGTCCGACGCCGCCCTGCGCGCCTTTGCCGCCCTCGGGGAGCGTTTTCCCGGGAGTCGCTTCATCCCCCGAGCCTTGTTGGGCATGGGGTATGTCTACGAGCGAAGCGGCGCAACAACCGAGGCCAGACAGCGCTATGAAAAACTGCTGGGCATGGAAACGGATCCGGAGGCCGCGGCGCTGGCTGCCTTGCGACTGGCGTGGTTGTCCCTGGCGCAACCGGGGGACGAGGCGATGGCGCGGCGTTACCTGCATGCCGTTGTTCACGCCGCACAGGGCGAAAAAGCTGGCGAGACGCTGCAAGAGTACGCCGGGGATGCCCGGGAGATGTTGCAGGAGGTGGAGGCCCTGCCGCGCCTTCCCTACAAAGATCCCTGGCTGGCCGGAACGTTGAGCGCGGTTCTCCCTGGCGCCGGTCACCTCTATCTGGAACGTCCCCAGGATGCGGGATTGGTGTTGGCCTCCAACGGGTTGTTGCTGCTTGGCACGGCACAGGCCTTCGCCAAGGGGATCTCCGGCCTCGGGGTTGCCCTGGCCGTGGTCGAGCTGGGCTGGTATTCGGGAACGGTCTTCAGCGCCGTCAGCCTGACGCACAGATACAACCAGCAGCTTCGCCACGAACACCTGAACAGCCTGGGGGCAATCCTGGACCTTGACAGTCGAGCGGCTGGGGTCAAGATGACCTGGCGCTATTGAACGGGGGGTCGTTCGAGCGAAAAAGACAAGGACACCACGTTCCAGGCTGTTTTGACGCGGACTTTATGGCAACAACAACCCAACTTCGCAAGAGAGCATCACACCGGGGAGGTTGTTCTCCGCCCGCCTGATGTCGCCGCGGGTGACCCGTATGCCCGGTACGGACTCCAGCCGATCCAGCAACCGAATGACCTTCTCCATGTCGAGGGCCTTAAGGTGCAGTTCGGCTTTCTCCCGGTACACCTTGGCGTCGGCATCCTTGACCGCAACCGGGGAAATTTGCTGCATCCGGTCGCTGAGCTTCAGGGCCGCCATCTCCTTCTCCAGCCAGGGCAGCAGGGAGGCGATCGGTTCCGCCTCTGCATGACCAGGCTGCGTTTTGCCGGCGGTGCCAATTGTTTGCAGCTCGGTCACCAGTGCCGCCACCTCATGCCGGGTCATCTCCTGTGCCTTGGCCTTGGCAACCCAGCGCCCGACTGCGTGATCAAGCCAGATGCCCGCCAACCCAGGCAGCAGCACGCCCAGGAGTGCCAGTAATGCCGCCGACAGGAGGGTCCTGACCACCGGACTCATGGCAACCGCAGACGAAAGCGTACCAGCCTGGTCTCGGGAACGATATGCGCCTCTTCCGTGCGCACCTCCCGCCCCTGGACAACCGGCAGCAGGGCGGAACGTACCCGATCAAGATGGTCGTATGAGGCAACCTCTCCCGTCAGCTGGACCCCCTCGGGGTCGAGGTGCAACCACAGCCACTTGACCTGTGTGGTGGCCGGCACCGCGGTCTGGATGCGGGCAACCCAGGTGCCCAGGCCGGGTTGCTCCTGGCGCGCCGCGCGGACCTGCTGGTGCAGGGCCTGTTGCAACTGCAACCGGGGTTCGACGATCGGAATGCGCGGCAGGGCCTGGTGAAACAGCATATCGGTCTCAACTTTAAGCTTGTCGAAGCGCGTTTTGGCCTGGAACAATCGCACCCCCTCCCAACCATCCCACACCAGGAGCAGACAGGCAGCCAAGATAAAGGTTTTTCGCCAGGGTTGCATGATCTTTTGCCAGGCGCGCTCGGTTGCATCGTGGAGAAAATCGAGCAGGCGGCTGTGTTCACCCCGGGCGGCGGCCAAGGCCAGACCCGCCGGCCGCAGCCACGCCCACCCCGGCAACCCCTGACCCAGTTCCGCAAGCCCTGGCACCAGCGCGGATGCGACGAGGTCATCGAGTCCCTGGCGTTGCCACCCGGATTCGGGTTGGCCGAGCAGGATCGTGCGTCCCCGGTCCAGGGTATGGGGCAGACGGTCGTTGAGATCACGTGCCAACCAGGCAAGTTCCCGCACGATCGCCTCCTCGCCTCGGGCGGCGGTGGCCGGGGCGACCAGCCGGAGATCCAACAAGTGCGTATCGGCGATGGTGTAGACGGCAATCGGCAAGGTCGAGGCATCGATCACCAGGGTTGCTGTTCGTGGCACGAGCAAACCTGCCTCCTGCAACAAGGGCCAGGCCGCCAATTCGGCGATGACCACGCCAATCGGTTGCACGGTCAGGGCCGACAACCCGGTCAGCAGACCCTCAAGCTTTTGTCGGGCACACAGGGCGAAAAATATGGCCGAACCCCCCGCAACCTGTTCTTGTTGCATGGCAAAGCAGGGGTGATCGACCGGCGTCAGGAGGAGATCCTTGGCCTCTTGCGGCAAAAGTGCCCTGATTTGATCGCGGCGGGCAAAGGGCAGAGTCGTCTTGCCCAGCGCCATCTCAACCGCCGACAAGGCCGCGACAACCATCGCCCTTCGGCCGATTCGCGGTGTTGCGTCGCAGGCAAAAACCCGGTGGGCGCGGTCGACCAGTCGCACCCAGAAGTTTCCCGTCGCGCCTGGCACGACGCCCCATGTCGCCTGGCTTTTCATCCGTCCCAGCGCGTCTGGACGATGGTTACCCGCGCGCGGTTGCGCACCAGCCGGGCGGTCAGAATGCCTGTTACGTCACCAACATGCGCACGCACACGCACGCTGCCACACCCGGTGTCAACGGTCAGCAGGGCGGCAAGGTCCGGGTCCAAGGTGATGCCGGCATCGGTCAGGGCGGTCAATGTGACAATCGGCGCCGCCTGGCGCAAAGTCGCAACCGCCTGCCAGTTTTGGCCAGGATCAAGTATCTCCAGGGTCGCGATGGCGGCGGAATTGATGTTCAGGCGGCTTTGGTGACAAAGATCGTCGACGGTGACAAAGGGGCGCAGCCGTTGCAGGAGATCGGCGTTCCAACCCGGAATCATCAGCAGCTCCTCCATGGCGTGCAACGGCTGCCCGACCGTGGCCGATAGCGGATCGCGCGCGCGGTCTCCACCAGCCGCGTCACCCTTTCCGTCCGAAACGCCGAGACGGGCCTCAAGCTGTTCCAGAAGGGTTGACGCAGCCCCTTCCCGGGCAAACAGACGGGCCAAAACCGCGTGCAGGGCGGGATGCATGCGACCATCCGGCTGTCGCAGGGCGTTCAGGTTCCAGCGTCCGGCATCATCTTCAAGCGTGGCCGTTATCGTGCCGTCACCAGCATTGGGCAGGGTGACGGGGATGGTCGATGCATCGGGCGGACGTCCAAAAAGAGTGCCCTGGGAGGCCTCCCCGGTCAGGGTCGGCATGAGCAGCGTCAGCGCGGATTCGGCGTGGCGATGTGCCGTCTCCAGATCAAGTTCCTGCTGCACCCGTCGCAGGTGAAACCTTTGCGCCTCAACGCCGGCGTAGACCAGGGGCAGCAACAGCGCCAGCGCCAAGAGGGTGACCAGCAGGGCCATGCCCGCCTGGGTAGCGGTTGCCGGGTCGGTGGGAATCAAAACGGTGTTCATGACGGCGGCCGCGACAACAGCGCGCCCTTGTTGTTGTCGGGAAGGGGTGACGGTTGCATCGGTCGTGGCGATGGCAGACTGCGGATCATCTGCCAGGCACCGATCTCCTCCCAATCAAATTGCCAACGCATCGCCAGCCAAGGCGGCGTGACGAACTCTCCGAAAGGGTGCCATGTTTCACCAACCAACAAGTCATACGCCACCTGTTTCAGACCCTGGTCGATGCGCAACGTCAACTCGGCGACCGCGCCATCACCGGGCAGGGGCCGTACCCAGCGTTCCCAGGTCATGGTGGTGCCCTGGCGGTTTTTTTGCCAGCGATAGACAACCTCCACCGTGCCCCCCAGGTGCCAATCGGGAACGACCGCGCCGCTGCAACGCAGGGTCAACCCCTCTCGCCCCCCCAGGACCATCCGCTCCGGTGGTTCGGTGATCAGATGCTCCAGATCCCGATGCAGCAGACGACGCAGATAGGTCCACAGATGGAGTGCCTCACGTTTGCGTTCGAGACGTTGCAGCGTGCGCGTACCCTGGTCAACCACCTGGTGGATGCCAAACAGCAGGAGTGCGGTGATGGTCAAGGCCACGAGCGCCTCCAGCAGGGTGAAGCCGGCCCCCCCGCGCGCTAATGCGCCGACCAAAGCCAACTCTCCGTGAACAGGGGTTCACTTTCGGGACCAACCTGGATGCGCACGGCATACCTTTGGTCGCCCTCGACCGCGCTGATCCTTAAGCGCCAGGCCAGGGTTCGACCGGCCATCGTCTCCTGGCCAGTACGCTGCGCCGGTTCCAGGGGCCTCCCTTGCGCGCGGAACAACTCCATCAGGTTGCTGGCCAACTGGGCGGCGGCCAAACGCTCCTCGAGATGGGTGTAGGTACCAATCTGCTGTTTGTGCAAAACCGCGACGGTGACGCAAAGAATGCCGATCAGGAACATGGCGACCACGACTTCGAGCAGGGTGAAACCAGCCTCCCTTTGATCATTCAAGGCCATGGCGGCAGGCCCTGTTCCAGGCGTGGAGCGTGCCACTCCGGACGATCGCTGACGGTAAAGCCCTCTGTTGCCTCCGCGTTGGTAAATCGGACCACGATCGGTTTCTCGGGGGCGGAGCGGACAAAGCGCAGGCTGGCTTGATGCCCATCCGACCCCCATCGCCCCGTGTTCGGCCCGGTCATGCGTCCGATCGCCGGGGCAAGTGTCGTTGGTTGCAACAAGGGGTCGTTGACCGGGACAAACACCCCGGCCTGCAACCTCTCGCAGCGGTAGGTTGCGTGGTCAAAGTCGAGAAGCAGACGGTACTCCGTTTCGCCGAAGGCGCTCTGGTCGCGCAGCCAGATCAGCACCTGGCGAAAACGCGCGGCCGCCGCGCGCAACGATTCCAGTTGGCCAGAACCCAGGTAGGGAACGACCATGCCCACCAGGATGGCGATCAGAAACAGGGTGACCATCACCTCCAACAAGGAAAAACCGTGCATCACCATGCCGCGCATCATGGCGTCCGGTGCTGTTCCCAGGAGGTGATGTCGGCGGCGTTGCCCTCGCCACCCGGTGCCCCGTCGCTGCCCAGGGAGAGCAGGTCATAATTTCCGTGCAGTCCAGGTGACAGGTAGACGTAAGGGTTGCCCCAGGGATCCAGCGGCACCGTGGGCAGGTAACCATCCTGACGCCAGTGGCGCGGGATCGGCTCCCGTTCGGGTTTGGTGACCAATGCCTGCAACGATTGTTCGCTGGTCGGGTACTGCTTGTTGTCCAGGCGATAGAGGTCGAGGGCCTGGCCGATGGACTGGATGTCGAGGAGCGCCCGCGTGCGTCGCGCCTCATCCGGGCGATCCATGATCTTCGGGATGACCGCCATCGCCAGGATGCCCAGGATGACCACCACCACCATGATTTCAATCAGGGTAAACCCGCGCGCCTCGGGCCAGGGGTGGCGGGCATCCTGGGTGTTCATCGTGCCTCTCCGGTGTGGTGGGAGTCGTCAAGCCAAAAATCGTTCACCTCCAGCGTGTCGACAACCCGCCCCGTGCCATCGCGTAAACGCATGGATCGATCTTGAGCAATCTCCGAGCGTTCGTGGAGGAGTCGATCCACCGCCAACCACACCCCCGGTATCACGCCATGCCGATGCAACGCCGCCTGGGCATATTGGGAACAACTCGGAAACAGAGGGCAGCGGTGGCCGCTCAACGGGCTCACCACCTGGGAGTAAAAGGAGAGGGGTGCAAGGAGCCATCGCGCCGGCCAGGTTGTTTCCGGAGGATGTGCGGTCGGCGTAGGCGGCAACGGACGATAGATCAAGGGATTTTCCTCGCCACAAGCAGCCTGGGCAAACAGCAAGATGAGCGCGGATATACCGTAACGAAGCATCCCGTGTTCCATAATACCCCCATGATAGACCAACGCCATTTTTTTTCAAAATTTTTTTCTTGACACCCCTCCTCCAAGGTATGATACACGATTATCAAAGGGTGGGGCGCGGATGTCAACAAGGCGAATTTTTCCGCCTTTTGGTTCGGCTCGATACCCCGCGGATGGCTGTTCGGCGGATGGCTTGTCATCTTTCGTCCTCCATCGGTCTTCGGGAGGTTGCCTGGATGCGATATCCGAGAGAGATTTCCCGTCGGGGTGTTTCCTGCCGAAAAACCTTCTGGAGTGGCAGGCTCAGGGCAGGGCTGTGGCTGCTTTTTTGCCTGGGGTTGTCACTGCTGCAAGTTGGCCAGCGCGCGGTTGCCGACACCACGACAGGGAATGCCAGCGTGGCCGCGATCTGGCTCGCCGATCAGGCCGGGCTGTTCGCGCTGGATCCCGCCAGCGGCGCCGTGACCCAGGAGATCGACCAGACCCCAGGGGCACGGACGCTGGTCGTGGATGGCACGCGCGGGGTGGTCTGGGCCTACGGCAAGCTTGTGCTCTCCGCGCATCGCGTCGATGGAACGTTGCTGTTTTCAAGGCAGATTCCATTTACCTTTCCGGCCGAGGAGCGGGAGGAGCGGGAGGAGGATGCCGACTTTGAGCGACCGGGTTGGGCCTTCCCTGATCATCGTCGCCCACAACTGGCTCTGGACCCGCGGGATGGGACGGTTTGGCTTGCGCGCGGGCGTCTCCTGCAACGCGTGGACGCCACCGGCCAGGTGCTCGCCACCGTCCGGCTTGACAAGGAGATCCTGGCCATCGCCGAGGACCCGACACGCTCCCGCCTGTGGGTGACGGTGCGGGATGCGCGCCTGGCGCGGGCGTTTTCGGCGACGGGGCAGGAGGTGGCGATCCTGGACCCGGAGGGGCGGGGAAGCGTTACCGACCTTGCCTACGACCCGGTTGCCGATCGTCTTTGGCTGAGCCTGAACCGGCAGGAAATAGCAAGCTATACCCCTGATGGCAAGCCGGATTTTCGCCGGCGCGGGCTGCATTTCCAACCCGGCTGGCTGACCCCTGACGGCCATGGTGGTGCCTGGTTTGCCGACAACGGCCAAACTCTCACCCACCTCGATGCCAACGGCACCGCCCAGGCACGGGTACACCCCTTCAAAAAGGGACAGGGACCCTGGCGCGACCTGGAGGTTGACCCCGGCGATGGCACGCTGTGGGTGGCCGCCGCCGACGGTCTGGCACAGATTGCCACCGACGGCAGCGTCCGCCGGCAATGGGATGTCGGCAACACGGTCAAGAAGGACAAAAACGACAAGAAGAACAAGGGAGACAATGATCTGCTCGCGCTGCGCCCACTGCGCGCGATGGCCCTGCAACGGCTCACCGCCAAACCGCCGGAGCTGACCTTTACCACCCCGGCCGAGGGGAGCCTGCTCAACACCAATCGCCCGCCCCTGGGGGTAAGCGTCAGCGGTGAGGCCGATCCGAAATCGTTGCTGTTCAAGGTCAAGGATGCGCCGCTGGCGGTGCAGTGCCAATGGAACACCACCAGCACCGCCACCTGCACGCCAACCGCCCCTTTGAGCGAGGGCCCGGTCAGCATCAGCGCGACCATCACCTCCCCCGCCGGCAAGGTGTCGCAGGCGGGGGTACGCAGTTTCACGATCGACTCCCTGCCGCCGGTGATCACCCTGACCAACCCGGCGTCGGGGCTCATCACCAATCAGGCGGCGCTCGTCATCGCTGGCGGCGTGAACGAACCGGCCACCCTGACCCTCAATGGCAACACGGTCACCACCGATGCCAACCACGCCTTCAGCTACCCGGTCACCCTCAACACTGGTGGCAACACCTTCACCCTCGCCGCGCGCGATCTCGCCGGCAACACGTCGACGATCACCCTGAGCGTCACCCTCGACCAGACGCCACCCGCCGCACCGGTGATGAGTCTCATCAGCGTCAGCAAGGGCAGCATCGCCAATCAGGTGAGCGTGAACGGTGGCAGTGGCAGTGTCGAAGGGGGCGCGAAGGTCACCCTGACCAACGTCGGCGCCAACACGACGACCAGCGTGCAAGCAGCAGCCGATGGCTCCTTTAGCGCCACCCTCGCCGCCAGACCTGGGGATCTTATCCGCCTCGGGGCAACCGATGCGGCCGGGAATGTCGGCGCAACGGTGACGACGGTGGTCGCCGGGCTGCCGCCGGATCCGACCCTGGTGGCACCACCGACCGATACCACCCTGCCCGCCACCCGCCTCGACCAGACCACCGCCTTCCTCTACGCCGGGGCAACCCCGATTCAGACCGGTGTTGCCGCGCAAGCGATCCAACCGCAACGCGCGGCCGTTGTGCGCGGCGGCGTGAGCGATGCCAGCGGCGCCCCGGTGAGCGCGGTGAAGGTGACGCTGCCCAATCACCCCGAACTTGGTCAGACGTTAAGCCGCAACGACGGCCGCGTCGACCTCGCGGTCAATGGCGGGGAGAGCTTAACCGTTCGCTTTGAAAAGCAAGGATATTTACCGGTCGATCGCCAGATCAAGCCCGACTGGCAGGGGTGGGCACACGTTCCGCCGGTGGTCATGACCCCCCTGGATGCGAAGGTGACCCCGGTCGACCTCACCGCCACCACGCCGGTGCAGGTGGTCCGGGGTTCGCAGGTAGCCGATGGCGACGGCACGCGGCAGGCGACGCTGCTTTTTCCACAAGGAACAAGCGCGACGATGCAGTTGCCCGACGGCAGCAGTCAGCCCCTGACCACCCTCAACGTGCGCGCGACCGAGTACACCGTCGGCGCCACCGGCAAGCAGGCGATGCCGGCCACCCTGCCCGCCACCAGCGGCTACACCTACGCCGTCGAGCTGAGCGTCGATGAGGCCCAGGCCGCCGGTGCCAAGAATGTCTCCTTCACGCAGCCGGTGCCGGTCTATGTCGACAACTTCCTGCACTTCCCGATCGGCGGGGCGGTACCCGTAGGCTACTACGATCGTGACAA
>PEAJ01000106.1 GCA_002753495.1 Magnetococcales bacterium HA3dbin3
CCGCCTTCTCCTCAGCTGTTGTTCGTTGGTCGCGGTCGACGGGATCGCCGCGCGATGCCGACCCTTTTCGGCCAGCCTCCTAGTTGATGCCGTAACCACCCAGTCCCTTGAAGTCGATCAAAAATCCGGCAAAGCTGCCGCCGTGATCTCCGGTGCTTGCCGACAATCTCCGACCGGCAATCAGCTCCAGGGACCAGCAGTCATGCTTGTAAATCAGGCCGGAGCGCCAATCCTTCATCGCGTTCTGTTCCAGCGAGTAGTTGAATTTTTGCGACCAGTGCCACGCCCCGGTCAAGGCGAAGTTGGCGCCAAGGGTGGCATCCTTGATGGTTTCGGCGGCGGCTGGCCGATTGAGGTTGAACCCGACGTCGTATTTGTCCTTGCCCGGCGTGGTGTAGGAGAGGGTGGAACTGGCGGAGACAAAGCTGCCGCTGTAGGGGTCGTAGCGTGAACCGGTGGCCACCGACCAGCGTTCGGAGAGAAACACGTCAAGCGAGGCCACCCAGTCCGAGAAGGGGTGGCTGTTCTGGAAGTCGCGTTGGCCGCTGGGGGCGTAGCGTTGCCCGACGATGAATCGTGCCACTTCGCGCACCATGCCATCGCTCGTCTGGCGGCCGAGCAGGCGGTTGGTCACGCCGTAGGTGAGCCAATGGCCGCCGCTGATGCGATCGATGCCCGGATAGAGGTTGGTGGCGAAGAGATTCGAGGTGGAAAATTCGCGCAAGATCGGGTCGTTGTTGGTCAGGTTGGCCTGGGAGTCGTAGTTGGGCACATCCCCCTGACCGCTGGTGGCGTTGACCGTGTACTGCACGCTCGGCTCGATGGTGTGCTTCAGGGCGGTGAAGGGGAGAACGGAACGCGACGCGTCTTGGCTGTAGACGCGTTGCAGGTTGCCATCGAGGCGCAGGTTGGCCAGGGAGGCCTCGCGATGCGTGGCGCCGTCGGCCTGATTGGCCGCTTGCAGGGGATTGCCGCTCGTGTGGTAGAAGGTTTCGCGCACGCCGATCTGCCCCTGCATCCGACCAAACGGCAGGGGACGGGTGTAGTCGAGGGTCGGGGCCAGATCGACGCGGTTGGTCATGTCGCCGGAGAGCTGGTAGAAGTTGTCGACCCGGGCGGCGTTGTTCATGCGCCAGCGTGGCCCCAGGAACGGCAGCGCGCGCTCGTCGATCAACCGGGCGTAGGGCAACTGCTGCACGGTTTGCCGATCGTTGACCGCCTGCAAATCCTCGAACCAGCGCACGCCGGTCTCGACGCCGGTGTAGGCCTGCGTGCCCCCTTGCGGCCACACCCGGGTGACAAACGATGATGAATCAAGGTGACGATGGCTGCTTTCGAGCAGCTTTTGGTCAAAGTCGTTCATGTAATTGCGCGTGCGCACCTGCTCCAAGCGCGTCTTGGCTGTCCACCCGTCGTCGAGCCGGCGCAGGTCGTCAAGCAGGAGCAGGCCACGAAGGGTGTTCATCTTCGTGTCCTGGATGCCATGCACCTCCATCTCGCCGCTGTAGCCAACGCCCAGATAACGGTACTGCGCCTTGCCCATCGTACCACGCCGCGTGGTCGGGTGCAGGGTCAAAGTGGCATCCTGATCGGGGGCGATGTTCAGGTAATAGGGGATGTCGAGCTCCAGGCCATTGGCCGAGCTGACCCGCGGAATGGGCACGAGAAATCCGGAGTGCCGGGTGTCGCGCAGTGGATGACTCCACCAGGGGACGTAGGCGATCGGCAGTTCGTGCAAAAAGAGCGTGACGTTGTCGGCGGTGGCCTCGTTTTCCTGGCGATTGAGCTTGACCCGATCCGACTTGAGGTACCAGGGCGGTTGGGCGGCGCAGTCGCAGTTGGTGGAGGTGGCCTCGTACAGGGTCAGGGTGTCGCGGTCCTCAAGAACCGCCTTGCGCGCGGTGACGTGACCACCGGAGCCGGCCATGTCGATCCTGGCCTGCTCCAGGGTGCCGCGATGGTTCTCCTTCTCCAGGTGAAGTTGGCTACCCCGGAAGCGGTCGCCGCGCCGGCAGAGCCTGACCTCGCCGGCGGCGTCGATCTCCTGGGTTTTGGTGTTGTAGGAGACGGTATCGGCATCCAGGGTGAGGAAGGGATCGCGCCGGATGCGGGCGTGGCCCGTCGCCGTCAGGCGTTCTCCGCCCTGGTCCTGTTCAAGCTGGTCGGCCTCGATGTCCAACGGCGGGCCTTCCGCCGCCAGGGCCGGGGCGGGGAGGGGGGGGGCTGCGCACCACAACAGGCCGAGTGCGACCAGAAGAGGGGAGATGCGTGACTGGGTATCACTGGAGAATGCGACGGAGGGCATCATGGATCACGACCGCTCCGCGGGGTATCAACCTTGTGTCGGGAGAGGATCTCCTGCATGACCAGGAGCCCGTAGCGCGAGGTGTCTTCGTGGATGGCCAGGGTGATGTCGTCGCCGACGACACGCACGACGCGACAGGGAAACCCGGCCTCGCCTTGCAGGTGCAGAAAGCGGAAGGTGCCGATGGCGCCAGTGGTCACGCCGCGCGTGCGTGGATCGAGCTCCCCCGAGGGCAGGCGCATCCGGACACCGGTGATGCTGACATCCTCGGTGGTACCCTGGTAGACCACACCCTCCGCCGTGGTGAACTCGGAGCCAAGCCTGATCTGTGATCGCTCGGTCTCACGACGCGAGCCGATGCTCTCGGCATGGCTGCGAAATGGGGAGAAGAGAGGTGGGCTCTCTTTGGCGGGGAGACCCATGCGCCCCTTCGGTTGGCTGCGCGCAACCATGTAGCCGGCCCGTTCGAGGCGCGTGGCGGCGGGGATCTTCTCCCTGAACGGTGTGGCCCGATTGCCGCCGCGCACAGCGATTGCCCAATCCTCCCTGTTGCTGTTGCGGATGCTTTCTCGTTCGGGGAAGAGATCGCGTGCCTCGCCGGTCGGCAGCGGGATCTCCGGTGCCGAATCGGGGGAGACTCTGCCATCGTCCCTGGCCGGGTCGGGCGTGCCTCTCGCCGCGACGGTTTCATCCCTGGTCGTATCGATCACGAACGGAGCCGGCGCCGATCGTCCGGCGAGGAGTTCGTGATCACCGCGCAATCCCGTCCATCTTCCGCCGAGCGGTTCGTCGCCGGGTCGGGGCGTGGAGGTTGCGCCGTGGCCTGGTCCGGAGCCGGGCCGGGTTGTTGTCGATCTTCCGCCGGTCAACTCGGGGGCGGACCAGATGGGCGGCGTCTCCCCGTTCGTGGGTTCGAGGGGTGACCGGGTGGGCGATGCCGCCGGATGGCCGATGTTCTGGTCGCCCACGGCCGCGCCGGAGCGCACCACCGGATGGCTCAGGGCAACCTTGGCATCCATGAGCTGATCGCGCAGCTGCTGCGAACGCTTGAGCATCTGGCCGAGGGCGGCGACACCCGGCGCGCCCTGTTCGACGATATCCCCCTCCCGGAACTCCCGTACCGCCTTCAGGATCCCTTCCATCTCCTCGGTCACCTGTTGATAAACCTTGTCCCCGCCGACGATCTTCCAGCTCTGATAATCGACATCGCCGCTAACCAGCCCGGTCTTGATCTTGACCAGCAGGCGGTTGACATCGGCGCAGGTCTCCTCGATCTCGCCGGTCAGGTGACTCTTCTTGCGGTCAAGCAGGCCGACATCGTCGACCCGCTCCAGGGCATCCTCGATTTGTGCCTCGATGGTCTTGAACTGCTCCAGAAGCGAAAAATCGTGCGGGCTCTCGTAGTACAACAGGGAGCCCAGACTGACGCTTCTGTTGTAAAGTCGCATTTCGCCGGCAACGTCCCTCGCATCCTTGCCGAGCCCGCGAATCATCCGCGCCTCGTCCTCGATATTTTTCAAAATATCCTCGTAGTGGCATATCGACAATTTCCAGGCCCTGGCCCAGTCACCGTCGAAGGCTTCAAGCTTCCTGACGACGGTTCCGATCTTCTCTCCCCGCAAGGCCGTTATTTTTGAGAGAATGTATTCAAAATCAACATGATCTTTTTTGTCTCCCGGTCGGATCTTGCGCCTGTCGATCTGCCCCTTGTTCGAGATGCAAAAATCGTAGAGCCATTTTTTTCGCGACCAGGGAAAAACCTTTTCGTCATTCACGAATGCAACGGAGAACAGCCAGCGATGTGCCCACCAGAGCGGGCAAAAAACCGAATAGACCAGGACGTGAATGACCCTTCTTTGCAGGGCCGACAGCCAGCGATCCTCGACGGGCAGGTCGATCGGACAGCTGTCGCTGCCCTTGACAACGACACAGCGCCAGGCCTGGATCAGACCGGGTGTGCCGCAGTCGGGGCAGACGGCCTTGCCACCGGTCATTCCTCCCCCACCGGGAACGGCAACCGGTGCCCCCCCCTCCTGACGTTTGCGCCGGGTTTGTGGGTCGAGCTCCTTGTAGGCCAGCGACAGGGTGTTTTCAAAATCGCGCTGCGTGCGTGACTTGATCTCCTCGCGCGCGCGGACATGGGCCGAGAACCGCTTGCACAGGTGTGTCCCACAGAAGCCGCGCAGGCTTCGCTCGAAGCGGGCCTGCCCCTGCTTCATGCCCTGGGCGATCCGGAGACCCAACTGGGTGAAGGGGAGGCTTTGCAGTTTGTCATCCCAACGCAACCCCGGATAGAGGATGCCCAGGAACTGACATTTGTCCCGATCCAACCGCTTCTGAATGCGATCCAGGGCGCGATCCCAGGCCTGCAAGCCGTAGCAGGCCTCCTTGCGCACCGTCGCGCTGAACAGGCGCGAAAACCACACCCACCACCGCGTCCACGGCTCGGCCCGGGTGCCCTGGTGCCTGAGCTCTCCGTCCATGCTGTACAGCCACATGAAGGTGGCGTCGCGCATCAGGATTTCGGAGGGGCGTGGCAGCCAGCTCAACAGGGAAAACCAGATCTCCTTTTTCTCAAAAACCCCGCGAACCTTGTCGATCAGGGTGTCATTCCACGCGGCGATGGCGGCCAGCCTCTGTTCCAGCAGCTTTTCATCCCGCCTGGCGATCCTGAGGGTGAAGCCGATGAACAGCAAAAGCTCTCCCAGATCGAGCGAGATCGAAAAGAGCAGGATGGCCATCAGGATGAACCCGGCCATGGTCTTGCCGTATTCGTCGGCGAGAAAGCGATTCAGGGCGGCGATATCCTTGTGCGTGGCCACCGGAATCACCCCCCTTTTCAGGGCGGCAATACCCTCGATCGCCGGCACGTCGACCGTCGCCGAAATGTGATAGTCGACCTGGGGCGTGTTGCCGTATTTGTCGACCTGGCGCAAAACGGCGATGTGCGATCGAATCAGTTTGTTCAGCTCGGTCGCCACCTCGTCGTAGACGCGTTTGTTCTCCTCGAAGGAGGCGGTGATGTGCTGGACCAGGGCGTTGATGTCATAATATTCCAGGGTCATGAAGCGGCGCATCTCGGCGACGGAGCGTTCGCTTGGCCGCATGATCCGATCCAGTTTGTCAAGATCATCCTGGATCGACCGGCTGGTGGTGGCAAAATGCAGTGTGTAGCGTGCGGTCAGGGTGCGGATTTTTTCCTCGATCCCCTTGCTGAAATCAAGCTTCGAGCCGAGCAGGATGGCGTTGACATTGCGCGCGGTTTCGCTTGCGGCATAGACGTGTGCCAGGTCGATTGTTCCCTCGACATGGCCGCCGAACACGACAAAATGTTTGGCCCAGTAGCGTGGCCCCTTGCGCGGATCTTGGCTTGAGGCGATGCCGGAAAGTTCATCCTCCGGCAGTTTGACGAAGGTGCCGATGGCCTGGCGAACGGTCAGCTCCAGCGCTTTTTTAAGGCCGAACAGGGTTTGCGGGTGATCCGGATTGGCGGTCTGCTCATCGCCAAGAACCAGCTCAACCCGACCCTTGATCTCGGTCCACTGCTTTTGCAACTCCCCCTGTTTGGAGACCAGGGAGACAATGCCATCATAGTTGGTGTAGATGGAAAAGAAGGTCAAAAACGTGGCCAGGACGATCCAGCGTGGATTGACCCCCAGCGCATGCAGCAGACCCCGCCAGAAACGGCCGGTTTCGGCAAACCCCTGAAACAGGCGCCCCTTGAAATCGAGGATGGCAAGCGACAGGCCAAGACCGACGGCCACGCCAACGACATAACGCGCCGCCTCGCCTTTGATGCCGGCAAAGAGGGTGCCGAACAGCGATTGGGTCACCGGCAGTTGCAGCAGCTCATTGATGCCACGAAAGGTGGTCACCGACGACAGGACAAAAAGCAGGATCGAGATGAAGGGTTTCAGGCCGATGATCAGGGCGCGCAGCGAATCGGCGAGCTTGCGTCCGACGCCGCGTCCGCCTTTGCGTTTTTTGTCGACGGCGCGCCAGATCTCCCGGATCGGCGGAATTGCCTGCAGGGCCATCCGCTCGCGTTTTTCCATGACCTCGGTGATCGCCTCGCGCATCGTGCCCTGGGCGGCCTGCATGTTGAGGTGGAAAATCATCCGCGTCAGCTTGAGGAACGGATTGTCCTCGATTCCCTCTTCATCCCCGCTCCGGATCGCCTCCTGAAAGGTGGTGTAGCGGTCAAGGATCGGGGTGCGGACCCCCTTGGCCGATGCCGGACCGGCGGCGGCAACCAGGCGGCGCTCCTCGGCCAGGTTCTCCTGCAACAGGGCGACGGCGCGCAGCGCCTCCGACCACTTCTCTTGCGCGTGCAGGAAAAACTCCTGGTAGCTCTCCTGGCAGAGCACCTGATCGCGGTTATAGATCGGCAGGAGGCAAACAGGTCCGTGCAGGTCGAGATCGCCGGCGAACAGGTCGACGACCGTCTGGCCATAGACCGCCAGCGGACGCACCTCTGGCCGTTCTTTCTCCTGTTTTTGTTCCTGTTCGGCGGTGTCCAATGGACCGAAATCCTGGGTGGATCAGGCGGGGGGTGTCACACCCTCCGTGGTCGCGGGCGGTGGCGACACGGCCGGAATCCCCGTCTCTGGCGGGGTGACGACGCGGGCGGTCACCTCGTGGAAGAGGCCGTAGGTCATCACGAAGGGGATCCGCACGCTCCCGTTTGGGTGGCGGACCGTGAACGCCCCGCGGCGCGTGCTCTGTTTCCAGGTTACCTGATGCCGCACCATCTTGCCGGGGTCGACGGTGAAGCGCAGCCGGATTTTGCGCTGAATCTCCCCGCCCACCTCCACTCCCCAGCGGCGCGAGAGGGCGAGGGCAGCCTTGGCCTGGATGAGTTTCCACAGATCGGCGCGCAGCTCCGCATCCGCCTTGTGGTCGCGCATCACCTCGATGGCCACCTTGGCGGTGCGGGTGAACTCATGCTCGCTGACGATGCTGTGCGCGCCATGGCGATTGTCCAGGGGGATCTCCTCGACCGCGAGCAGAAGCTGTTCCTCCGCCTCCTCCTCGGCGGTGATGATTTCGCAGGAGATCAAGGCGTGCGCATCATCCGGGGAGAGATCATCCGGATGCACGGCCGGCGGCAGCGGCCGCGCTGGATGCCGACTGTGAAAGGCGAGCATGCCCAACCCCAACCCCATGCTGGCACCCAGCCAAACCGGAAGCAAGAAGATCATGGCAACCCCTTTCCCCACCGTGCGAAGCCGTGCCATCCCAGGACCTGGACAGCATAATCCGTTGCCTGCCCTTTTCTCAACCTCCCGTTTCTCTTCCCCCTGCCCATTGTCTGCCATCGGCTGGTTCGGCCGGTGGCCTTGGTCGATCATGCCCGTCGGTTTTGTGCCGTTTCGGCCGGCGGCCTTGGTCGATCATACCCGGCGGTTTTGCCGCTCCTTGCGCCGATGATCGGCATGGTGGGGATCCGGATTGAGGGCAGGCAGATTCTCCACAACGGGCGGGACAGCCGGGGATGTTGCCGGGATGAGAAGGGGTTGCAGCTCGGTCCAGAAGTTGCCGCCATCCCATGGGGTGTTTGGGGCATAGAGCCCCCGCTCGATGCGGGCAATCACCGCCGGGGCGGCGGTCGGGTCGAGGCGTGACTGCAACGCCCCCAGGGTGCGCGGCGGATCCTCCGGCCACCTCTCGCCACCCCAGGCGAGCAGGGCGGCGGCGATGCGTTGGGGATCGTTGGTCGCGCACGCCGCCGCGATTGGCGCGGTCGCCGGGGGCTGTCGTCGCGGGGCCGGGAGCGGAGAAGGTGGGGTGGAGAGGGTTGGTATCGCCGCGAGACGTTGCCGCTGCCGCCACCAGGCAACCAGGGTGCCAAGCCAGAGCAGCAGCGCCGCCGCTGTCAGCCAGGGCCAATAGCCGCCCGCAAGCTCGACATGGGGGGCGCCTGGCGGGGGATGCTCCCCGGTGGCATCGGCGGACGGGGAGGGGGATGCCGCCGGGGTTGGCGTCGCCGGGGCCTGGGTTGCCGGGGCGGTGGCAGTCGGCGGTGGAGTTCCGGTGTCGGCAGCGGGGAGGACGGTCAGGGTGCGTGCCGGCAACCGCGCCACCTCGGCGCGTCCGTCAGCCACGTTCCACCAGGGGATTTCGATCGCCGGCAGGGTGTAGGTTCCCGGCCGGGTGGCGAGGATCGCCCACTTCTCCTCGCGCTCGCCGAGGATCCATCGGCCCTTGGCCTGCGATTGCGTCACCGGCTGATCCGGGTAGATGTTGAGGCCGTCGAGCCTTGGTTTCGGGATCTCCGGTAGTTGTGTCGCCGCCAGCCCCTTGGCGTGCAGACCCAAGATACGCGTGAGCGGCTCCCCGACGTGCGCGGTGATGGGGTCGGAGAGGCCGTTGTCGGTGAGGGTGAGCTGGGCCGCCGGCAGCCACCAGGGACCGGTGAACGCAGGCGGTCGCGGCTTGACATCGAGCTGGATCGGGTCGCTGCGCAGCGTGACCGGACGCGTCGGTTCGAAAACGCCGGCAAACGGGTCACGCCCGAAAAAATTTTGAAAAAAAGGATCGTTGGCGAAGGGGCCGAAGCCGCCCGGATCCGGTGTGCGTGATGTCCGCGATCGCGGCAGCTTCGCCTCGCCCTGAAA
>PEAJ01000107.1 GCA_002753495.1 Magnetococcales bacterium HA3dbin3
GGCGGGTCTCAACCCGATCGGGGCCCTGCGCCATGCCAACTGACCGCTTGTGCGCCTTGGCGCAGTCGGGGGTAGATGATCCATATTATTTTTTTTGTCAAGGAAATATAACTTGACAAACTTGACGGGGGGGAATATAAAAACCGGCTCATCACAAAGCCCCCACGCGCGGGGCTTTTGTGCTTTGGAGGGAGCGGCTGTGGTGCAAGAATTGCAGTTGGCCGGCGCGGATGCCGGGGTGAGCGCCTCTCTTTGCCGCCCTCATGGGTGGTTTGTCGCCGACGGGCGCGCCGCTCCTGGCGGGTTTTCGACGGGTGGGCTGCCCTTTTGCCGGACGGAAAAGGCCCGGATCGGGGGTTGGATCGCCCCTTCGCGCCGCATGCGTGGGTCGCTGATGGCGTGCCTTCCCATCCATTGCCACGCCCCGTCGCCTTCGACCCAAACCCAAACAATTCAAGAGGGCAAAAGCCCATGGACCTTCGCCAACGGATCGCCCAAGACCTGAAAGAGGCGATGAAAGCGCAGGACGCGGAACGCCTTTCGGCGATTCGCATGTTGCGCGCCGCCGTCCTTAACCTGGAGAAATCTGGTCAAGAAACGATCAGCGATGCCGATGTGTATGGTGTGGTGCGCACGCTCGTCAAGCAACGACGTGAGTCGGTCATCGCCTTTCGTCAGGCGGGACGCGAGGAACAGGCCGTGCGCGAGGAGCGTGAAGCCGCCCTCCTGGAGTCCTATCTTCCCGCCGCGCTTTCGGTCGGCGAACTGGAGCGGCATGTGCGGCAGGCCATCGCCGAATGCGGCGCCGCCTCCCCCAAGGAGATGGGGCGGGTTATCAAGCTGTTGAAAGAGCGGTTGGCCGGGCAGGCGGAGATGGGGCAGGTCTCGGCCATGGTCAAGACCTTCTTGTCGGCATCCTGAACCGGACACGACAAGGACGAAGGCGGGCCCTGGATGGCGCGTTATCCGGACAGTTTTCTCGACCGGCTCAAGGAGCGGGTCGACTTGGTCGAGTTGATCGGCCGGCACCTCCACCTGAAGAAGAAAGGCAGCAGCTGGGTGGGGTTGTGTCCCTTAAATAATGAAAAAACCCCCTCCTTCAACGTGCGCGGCGATCATGGCTACTTCAAATGCTTCGGTTGCGATGCCAAAGGGGATGCGATTGATTTTCTTATGCATATCCAGGGATTGCCGTTCCAGGACGCGGTAGAGACCCTCGCCCGGGAGGCGGGTCTGGAGCTTCCCGCTCCCGACCCGCGCTCCCAGCGGCAAAGCCGCGACGAGGCCGCGCAGCGGGCGCAACGACAACAACTCCAGGAGCTGCTCTTGGCGGCAAATCGCTATTTTCAGACGCAACTGACCGCACCCGCTGGCGAGGTCGCCCGAAGCTACCTCACCCGGAGGGGGGTGCAGGCGGCGACCATCCAGAAGTTCGGCCTGGGGTTTGCGCCGCCCGGTTGGCGTAACCTGATCAACCACTTTGGCGGCGGGGCAGCGGCAGCGGAAAGCCTGGAAAAGGTTGGCCTGGGCGTCGTGCGTGACGGCGAGAGTCGGTATCGGGGAGAGTCCGGCCGCACGGGTGAGGGCAATGTCTACGATCGTTTTCGCAACCGCATCACCTTTCCCATCCATGACCATCGCAAGCGTCTGGTCGGGTTTGGCGGGCGCCTGCTGGAGCCCGGCGAGCCGAAATACATCAATACCCCCGAAACCGAACTGTACCAAAAGGGGCGCATTCTCTACGGCCTTGATCAGGCACAGCCGGCAATCCAGCGTCAGAAACGGGTTTTGGTCGTCGAAGGGTATTTGGACATGATCGCTCTGGTCGAGCACGGCTTCGACCACACCGTCGCCACCCTGGGTACCGCCCTGACCGCCGAACACCTGCAATTGCTGTGGCGGCGCTGTCATCACATCACCTTCTGCTTCGATGGGGATATCGCTGGACGCAAGGCGGCATGGCGCGCCCTGGAACGGGTCATGGATGGCCTGGTCGCCGATCGGCGTATCGACTTTATCTTCCTGCCCAAGGGGGAGGATCCCGACCAGGTGGTGCGGCGCGAAGGCAAGGAGCGGTTTCAGGGGTACTTGCGCAACGCCCAGCCCCTGCTTGATTTTCTGCTCGCCGGTCTGAGCGAGGAGCTGCCCATGGATACCCCGGAGGGTGTGGCGGCCCTCGTGCATCGCGTGCGCGACCATCTGCTCAAGGTGGGCGATCCCCTGTTGCAAGGGCTGTTTGCCGACGAAATTGGGCGGAGGGTTGGGTTGTCGGGGGCACAAGTGCTTGGACGTCTCGCCATCACCCGTCCACCGCAACCGCTCACGCCCGGGCGCGGCGGTCACGGTATCGGCTCCGGCCGGGGTGGCCATGCGGGTCGCCACCCGGCAACTTTTTCCCGTCCGATGACTGCCGGACGCAACTTTGAACAGCTCCTGTTGGCCATTTTGCTGCGTCACCCACGGGTGGTTCAGCCGCTGGAGGATGACCTGACCCGCCTGGAGCTCGAAGATACTGGCTTGAATGCCCTCCTGCATGTTTGCATCCGGCTCGCCGGAGAGTGGGGCGAGCAGGCCCCGTTGCCTCTCGAACAGCTTCCTTCCCCGGAAATGCGCACCCTGGCCCAGACCATTCTGGCAGCAGAAGAGGGCAACCCGGAGGATGTGGCCAGGGAGTTGGAAGGGTGTCTCGACGCCTGCCTGCGCCGCGGCATCGACCGCGATATCCGCCGTTTGCAAGAAAAAGCGCGGGCAGCGGGGAACTGGACTGATCAGGAACTCATGCAACTGAGCGGGTACAAAAAGGAGAAGGCGCGTCTCGACCGAAAACGACGCGTGGCACCTGCCGTGCATTGATGCCCGTTGGATAGCACCCCACCAAGAACAACAACCACCCGGTGTGGACAGGCCCCATGAGTGACGATATTACCCGAACCCACATGAAACGGCTGATTGAGCATGGCAAGGAGCGGGGATTTCTGACCTTCGATGAGGTCAATGACGTGCTCCCGACCAACATCACATCGGCCGAGCAGATTGAGGACGTTGTCGCCCTTCTCGACAACATGGGCATCAGTCTGGTTGATGAACCCGAGGATGCGTTGGAAGAGAAGCCGGATGATCTGGACAAGATCGGTGATGACAAGATCCTCGAAGGGGAGGAGATGGAGATTGACGATCTCGACCCCGCTGACAAACGCTCGCCCCTGGACGTTGGCATCGACGACATCGATCTGGGGAAGACCGATGATCCGGTGCGGATGTATTTGCGTGAGATGGGGTCGGTGGAGTTGCTCACGCGCGAGGGGGAGATCGTCATCGCCAAACGCATCGAGCTTGGCTGTAACGAGGTGATTGCCGCCATCTGCGATGCCCCTTCCACCTTCCAGGAGGTGATCAGCCTGGCGGAGAAGCTGCGCGATAATCAGATCTCCCTGCGTGACATCCTCGATATCGCCCCCCCCACGCTGGAGGAAAATGACGGCGGCATCGATGACGAGGAGGGTCTCGATGGCGACGAAAGCGACGAGAATGGAGGTGAGGGTGAAAGTGGGGAGGCCCACGGCGATGCGGAGGAGGGGCATGATATTCCGGCCCGCGCCCCGGAGGGTGAGCTGACCCTGGAGACGAAGGCCGCTATTTCGGAGAAAAGCCCCGAGAAGGAAGGTGGCGAAGCGTTGGGCAAGGAGAAGGTCAAGGAGGCGGCCCTCGAGCCTGATGAGCTGGATGTCCTTGCCGATCTGGTGGGTGACGATGTCGTTTCCCCCGACCATCCGGCCGTCGACGATGGCGGACGCATGCGCGAGCTGATTCGTCAGACGCAGGAGACCTTCGACACCATCGCCCGCGAAAATGAAAATCTCAAGCGTATCATGGCCGAGATGGATCTTGCGCGTGACGAGGGGGACGCGCGCAAGCTGAAACGTTTCCAGAAGCAGTACAGCGACTGCAAGCGGCACATCGTCGAGGTGGTCTCGGATGTCAAATTTTCGCAGAAGCAGCGCGATCGTCTGGTGCAGAAAATCAAGAACTTCGTTCATCGGGCACGCAGCCTTGAGGGGCGGATTCTGGAGATCGCCGAGCGGACTGGCGTGCCCAAGGAGGCCCTGCTTGCCTCTTTTCCCGGCAACGAGAGCAATCTTGCATGGGTCGGGTTGTTGGCGAGTGCCGCCGATCCGGCCTGGCAGCGGTTTATTCAGCATGCGGAGAAGATCCTGGAAGTGCAGAGGTCGCTCGGGCAGCTGGAGGTTGAGGCGGGTCAGAGCATCGGCGATCTGAAGGGGACCTACCAGAAGGTTCTCAACGGTGAACGCAAGGCGGCGCAGGCGAAGAAGGAGATGGTCGAGGCCAACCTGCGGCTGGTCATCTCCATCGCCAAAAAATACACCAATCGCGGTCTGCAATTCCTGGATCTGATTCAGGAGGGCAACATCGGCCTGATGAAGGCGGTCGACAAGTTCGAGTGGCGGCGCGGCTACAAGTTTTCCACCTACGCCACCTGGTGGATCCGGCAGGCGATCACCCGTTCGATTGCCGATCAGGCGCGCACGATTCGCATTCCGGTACACATGATCGAGACCATCAACAAGCTCGTGCGCACGAGCCGGCAGATGGTGCAGGAGATTGGCCGCGAACCGACGCCGGAAGAGATCGCCGAGCAGATGGAGATGAGTCTGGAGAAGGTGCGCAAGGTGTTGAAGATCGCCAAGGAGCCGATCTCCCTGGAGACGCCGGTCGGTGATGAGGAGGATTCCCACCTCGGGGATTTCATCGAGGACAAGTCGATGCTCTCCCCTTCGGATCTGGCGATCATGTCCAACCTGCGTGACACCACCGGCCGGGTGTTGAAGACCCTGACCGGTCGCGAGGAGAACGTCTTGCGCATGCGTTTCGGCATCGGATTGCAGACCGATCACACCCTGGAAGAGGTGGGCAAGCAGTTTCATGTCACCCGTGAGCGCATCCGGCAGATTGAAGCCAAGGCCCTGCGCAAGCTGCGCCACCCGACCCGCTCCCGCAAGTTGCGGAGCTTTCTCGAATCTTGACCAACGTCTGCCAACCATGTCACAACCTTTTCAGGGCCCATAGCTCAGCGGTCAGAGCCGCCGGCTCATAACCGGTCGGTCCCAGGTTCGAATCCTGGTGGGCCCACCATTTTGATTTTACAGGGTTTTCTCCGAAACACGACCGCCTCCCAGGGCGGTCGTGGCGTTTCTAAAAACCCCAATGTTTCCAATGGTTAGCGGCCATGGTTCGAAAAGAAACTTGGTCTGAAGCCGGACCCGCCGGAGTCGGAAAATGCCTTTCTCTTCTCTCTCCGCCAATATTCTCCAAAAGCTCTGGACTCACCCCCTGGTGAGTCCGACAAAACCGGACTCACTTTTCAGCCGCAATATCAAACTTTAACATGATTCGCTGATATTGGACTCGTTCGATGGTGAACTTGGTCGGCGGGAGGACGAAAAGCCGCGCAAGCCTGCATCTCACAACAGAGAGTGGACGATGATCAATACGATTTTAGAAGAGGCCAATGCTTGCCAACCGCTGCCATTGCAAACAGAAGCCTTCAACCAAAACGCGCAAATTCCGTTTGGATTGGAAGTTGGTCACATCCAAGCGGCAATGCAGGAATTTCTCGATTTCATCGGCTTTGTGAATCTCGCCTTGCACTCCAAGAAAATCCCACGTTTAGAATCGTTTCTCATGCCCGCTAATTTCAGCAGCATGGTGGGAGAATTTATGAACGCGGCAATTCCTAAATACTGTAAAACTATAGTTAAAAATACTTACCATAACGGGCACCCTGACCTGATCCCCGCAGGAAAATTTCCAAATGATGCCGTTCAGCACGGGACGGTAGGAATCGAAATCAAGGGGTCACGGCATCGTAGCGGTTGGCAAGGCCACAACGCAGAAGATTGCTGGCTTATGGTCTTTGTTTTTGACTCGAACACATCGCGTGATGCGTTAAAAACATTCCGCCGCGCCCTTTCTGCTTTGTCAGCGTGTATGGGGCGCAACTGATGAAAGAGGACTGGAATTTTTCTGGGCGTTCGGAAACAAGTCGCCGAACGATCACAGCCAGCGTGACGCGCAGTGGTTTTGATAAGATGACATCAAATTGGATTTACCAACGAGGAGGGACCGATATTTTTTGCAGGAAAAACGTCGATATCATCCAAGTTACTGAATAGATTTGGTGTTTGATGCGAAATCTTTACCTGTTGCGTGACGTGGGTTCTTTTCCCAACTTCTGCCAGTTTAGGAATGGCCTCGGTTGCCATTCTGAAATAGTCAGAACATCTTTCCGCGCCGACAGCATGCAGCCCCATTGCTTCCGCTGCGGCAATGGTGGAGCCAGACCCCATGAACGGATCAGCAATCACACCTTTCCCAAGCGGTAAAGACGCATAGACAACTTTGCGCATAAAAGACTGTGGTTTCAAGCTGGGGTGGTTGGCTATGTTGCGCTCAAGACGCGGGGTACGTTCACTTGGAATGACATCTTCGAACGGGTTGCCGTCTGGCAATCGGCGTAATCCTCCTGTATGGAACTGGCGAAGACACTCGCTCACTGTCATTTTTGTTGGCAGGGGTTTGCGAAAAATCCCCCACGGTTCATAGCAACCACGAGGCAGCGACGATACGTTGGGAAACTCATCTTCCGCATTTTTTGGGCGATCACCACCACGCAGAGTGCGGACTTGCCGAATTAACTGCCCTCGAAACTCAAGCCCTCCTCGCACAAGTGATTCATAGAGTAGTGCTGCAATGAATGAATTTGAGGCGATCATAACATGACCACCAGGCTTGAGAGTGCGAACGGTCAGTCGCGACCATTCGGCAAAATATAGCGCCAACCGACTACGATCCTTGGCATCAAGTGCAGTAAATCGCGGCAACGGTGCTCGCACCGAACCATCGAAGGATGGGGGTATACGCCAGATGCCTCCTTTCCCGTTTGCGCGTTTTTCAAGTTCGTGATCGTCATATTCTTTCACTCCATAGGGTGGGTCAGTGACAATCGCATGGAGTGAATCCTCAGGAATACGGGAAAGCCACTCGAAACAGTCCGCATGGACAATGCGACCATATTTGAATGTGTTAGATGTGTAGTCAAGAACAAGTGGTTCTGTAATATCCATTGTATGATGTCCAATGAGTGTCATTGTCTGGACCGTATTTCATGCAACAGGGCTTCAAGCTCATGGCGTTTGTAAAGGCGGTAACCGTTGACTGGGTGGCGATAAGGCTTGAGCTTACCTGCCTTATCCCAATTTCGCAGCGTCGAACGCGACACGCCAAGCGTGACCGATGCTTCGCCTACAGTCAGATAGTCCCTCAAGTTGAACGACCTTGATTCCTGGTTCATACATTACCAAACCTTATCAAACAGTGTCAATGCCTATCAAACATATGCAAATATTAACACTTTCAGTCGTGTACTGCAACCGTTTGCTGAGTCGGAAAATCACCGGACCCCCACACCTCCCGCTGTTTCGGCCACTCCATGGGAAACGGCTTGGCCAGTTCCCGCCAGGTCATGATGTCCGGCTGGCGGTCGTCCAGGATGGCTTCGATGATGTCTGGAGCCAGCAGGGTCAGCCGCAGCACCTTGGCCACGTAGGATTCGTCGATCCGCTCCTGTTCGGCGATGGCCCGGATGGAGGAGGTGCTCACCGACATCCTTCAAAAGGTGGAGGCGAGCCTTCAAGATGGCCTGGCAACCAAACGCGACGTTGTCGAGGTGCGCCTGGAAGTTGAGAAGGTGCGCAAGGAGATAGCAGAGACCAAGGCCGAGATTGTCAGGTGGCTAATCGGTGCTTCCGGTGCCATCGTTGCCTTGATCAAATTTCTCCCCGGCGGATATTGATCCTGATATCGGGGTCAGGCATGCGTCGGCGCGCAAAATTCGTCCCGATGCGGGGGCACCGGGACACTGAAACAAAAAAGGGCTACGGAAACCCGTAACCCTTTTTGATCCTGGTGGGCCGTCAAGGACTCGAACCTTGGACCCGCTGATTAAGAGTCAGCTGCTCTACCACCTGAGCTAACGGCCCGCAACACCAGATCCCCAGCGACGCGGGACTCTGCCACATCCTGGTTCGAGAGTCAAGGAGAGGTATTCTCAGTTCCCGGGGCGACCAGGCCCGGAAGGGCGCGACCGCCCCACAAGCCCGGAGCAACCGCACCTTATGGCCTGCTCCCCTCGCGGAAATCGCCCGCGTCGCTCGATCGGGGCCCAAACTCCGACCCGATCGATGCTCCGCCATTGCGCCCACAACCAGATGTCACCCGCGCGAACCGGTCATCTGGATGGCTTTATCAGCCTTTTTTTCCCTGTTGTTGCGCGGCAATTTCCTTCTTGATCGCCACCATATCCAGCTCCATGACCTTGCCAACCAGGTCGGCCAGGACGGACTCGGGTATCATGCCCGGTTGGGAAAATACGACAATCTTTTCCCGGAATATCATCAGCGTTGGGATGGATTGGATGCGAAAATGTCCGGCAAGCTCCTGTTCCTTGTCCGTGTTGACCTTGGCAAAAAGAACGTTGGGAAACTTCTCCGCTACCCGCTCAAAGATTGGACCAAACGCCTTGCACGGGCCACACCAGGAGGCCCAAAAATCAATAAAAACGATATCATGCGTATCGACGAGGGTGTCGAAATTGTGCTGCGTCATCTCCGTGGTTGCCACGCGAAAGCCCTCCCCTGTTTTTTCTCAAAAACGCAACCGGCCGTTGCCCGCCGCGAATGTCTCACCCCGGTTGGAAAGTTGTCAATTCATTTTCACGGTCCGTGCCTGCAAAAAATCGGCGACAACGTCAACCGCCGATCGTTCCGGGGTGGAGAG
>PEAJ01000108.1 GCA_002753495.1 Magnetococcales bacterium HA3dbin3
CCGCCATTACCTTAAGCGAGCGCGGGGTGATCATCGCCACCTTCGGCGACATGCTGCGCGTGCCCGGCTCACGCGCAACCCTTGCCCAGGCCCGGGCCGGCGGCGGGCACGTGGAGGTGTGCTACTCGCCAGCACAAGCCCTCGACCTCGCTCGCACCCACCCCAACCGGGAGGTGGTGTTTCTCGCCGTTGGTTTCGAGACCACCACCGCCCCGGTCGTGGCGATGCTTGATGCCGCCCTGCGCGAAGGTATCGACAATCTGTCGCTGCTCGTCGCCTTCAAGTGCGTCCCCCCCGCCCTCTCGGCCCTGATCGCCGATCCCGAGGTACGCATCAACGGCCTGCTCTGCCCAGCCCACGTCAGCGCCATCATCGGTGCCGCCGCCTATCACCCCTACGCCAGCGCGCACGGCATCGCCTGCGTCGTCGCTGGATTCGAGCCGCTCGACATCCTCCTCGGCCTCGATGGCCTGCTGCAACAGCTCATCGCCCATCAGCCACGTGTCGACAACCAATACGCGCGCGTGGTCAAGGAAAACGGCAACCCCCGAGCACAGGCATTGATCGACCGTTATCTCCTCCCGGAAGATGCCCACTGGCGCGGGCTGGGAACGATCCCCGCCAGCGGTCTGACCCTGCGCCCGGCATTCGCCCATTTTGATGCGCAAAAACGTCACCACCTCACCCTGCAACCCGGACGCGTCAACCCGCGTTGCCAGTGCGGCGCGGTGCTTAAAGGGGTGATCCGCCCCACGCAATGCCCGCTGTTTCGCATCATTTGCCACCCCGACCACCCCTTAGGACCCTGCATGGTCAGCTCCGAAGGGAGTTGCGCCGCCGCCTTCAAGTACGAGACAGCGGGAGAGGTAACATGAACGACGATCGCATCCTGTTGGGTCACGGCAGCGGCGGACGACTCTCCCGACAGTTGATCGCAGAGGAGATCATCCCCCGCTTCGGCGCCGGACCACTCAAGGGCCTGCCGGATGCCGCCGCGCTCGAGCTGGCCACTCCGCGCATCCGTTTCACCACCGACAGCTTCGTCGTTCACCCGCTGGAGTTTCCCGGCGGCAATATCGGCGATCTCGCCGTCCATGGCACAGTTAACGACCTCGCCGTCGCCGGGGCGATCCCGCGCTGGCTGGGGCTTGGGCTCATCCTGGAAGAGGGGCTGCCGCTTGCCACCCTGCGCCGGGTGCTCGATGCGGTCAAGCGCGCAGCCGACGCCTGCGGCGTGATCGTCGCCACCGGTGATACCAAAGTGGTACAGCGTGGCCAGTGTGACGGTCTCTACATCAACAGCAGCGGCATTGGCGAGGCAATCCCCGAACTTGCCCTGGCACGCGAACGCATCGCCGTCGGTGACCACCTGCTGGTGAGCGGTACCCTTGGCGATCACGGCGCGGCGGTGCTGGCGGCGCGTGAAGGGTTTGCCATCGACCAGGGACCGGTGAGCGATTCGCGTCCGGTCCACCGCCTGGTGCAAGCAATCGCTCCCCTGGGCCAGGCGATCCGCTTCATGCGCGACCCCACCCGCGGCGGACTCGCCGCCACCCTCAACGAGCTGGTCGACGAACAGAAAATCGGCATCCAGGTGCAAGAGAACGACCTCCCCTTCGCCCCCGCTACCCGGGCACTCGCCGAAATGCTCGGCCTGGATCTGCTCCACGCCCCTTCCGAAGGGTGTTTGCTGCTCGTCTGCGCCCCAGAGGTGACCGCGATGATCCTCGATCGCTGGCACGCCCTGCCGGAAGGGGTCAACGCCCGCCACATCGGCAGGGTCAGCGACCAGGCCGGCCGCGTGATCCTGACCACCGCCATCGGCGGACAGCGCATCATCGACCTCCCCGGCGGTGAACTCCTGCCGCGGATCTGCTGACCAACCCCGCTACCTGGAAACCCCCATGCACGAGCTGAGTCTGGCCATGGCCCTGGTCGAACAACTGCAAGAGATTCTGGCACAGGAGAAGGTCAGCAAACCCCTGGCGGTGACGGTGGCAATCGGTGCCTTGAGCGGTGTCGACCACGAAGCCTTGAGCTTTTGCTATCCCCTGGTCACCGCTGGAACTTCCCTGGAGGGTGTGGCACTCCAAGTTGAGGAGGTCCGCTTGCGCGTGCGCTGCCAGGATTGTGGTCGCGAGTCGCAACCGGAGGAGGTTTATCTGCTTAACTGTGGGGCCTGTGCCTCGGCGCGGGTCGAGGTCGTTGCCGGTCGGGAGTTCACCCTGCGTGCGCTGGAGGTGGCCTGATGTGTCGGGATTGCGGCTGTGAAACCGGTCTTGCGCAAACCATGCGCGGGTTGGATGGAAGGGATATCGACCTCCCCTACACCCACGTTCTCACCGAAGAGAAGAGTGCCCGCCGCACCCTGGAGCTGGAAACCCGGGTGCTCGCGAAAAACGACGCACTGGCGGCGGCCAATCGCCGCTGGCTGGCCGAACGCGGCATCACGGCAATCAACCTCATCTCCTCGCCCGGCGCTGGCAAGACCCTCCTGCTCGAACGTACCCTGGAGCTTCTGCATCCCCAGCTGCCGTGCGCGGTGATCGTCGGCGATCTGCAGACCGACAACGATGCCCGCCGTCTGCGTGGCAAGGGGGCACCGGTGCACCAGATCGAAACGCGCAGCTCCTGCCACCTCGATGCCGGTCAGGTCAGCCGCATACTCGATACCGCCGTGCCAACCGGGACGCGCCTGCTGATCATCGAAAACGTCGGCAATCTGGTTTGCCCGGCCGCCTTCGACCTCGGCGAACACCTGAAAATCGCCCTGCTTGCGGTGACCGAAGGCGAAGACAAGCCCCTCAAATATCCGGTTCTTTTCCATCAGGCGCCGGTGGTGATGCTGACCAAGATCGATCTGCTCCCCCACCTCACCTGGGATCGAACCCAGTGTCACAACAATATTCGCCGAATTCACCCACAAGCAACGATCATGGAACTGAGCGCCCTGCGCGGGACCGGTATGGCCGCCTGGTTGCAATTTTTGCAAGATCTGGTATCAAGGGGGTGTGGTTCCTAAACCAGCCCCGGGGCTGGCTGATGCACGCCGGCGACAAACACACAGGGGAGACGCACATGGCAAAAATTATGATCATCGATGATGACCAGGATATCGTCGACACCCTGACCATGATCCTGGAAAGCCATGGCCACGTCGTGTCGGTCAAGATGGATGTCGATAACCTTCTGGCCGAGGTGCGGGCCCTTCATCCCGACCTGATCCTGCTCGACATCATGATGCCGGAGGATGCCCAGGCCGGCTTCAAGGCGGCGCGGGCGCTGCACAAGGACAAGGACGCCGACCGGATTCCGGTTTTGATCCTGTCAGCGGTCAACCAGAAGAGCAATCTCTCCTTCGGCTTTTCGGAAAGCGACGTCAATACCGACTTTCTCCCCGCCGATGCCTTCATCGAAAAGCCAGTCGAACCGGGGACCCTGCTGCGCAAGGTTGATCAGCTTCTGGCTCCCGGCTGAGGTTTACCGGGAAAAACCCTGCGGTGACCCGGCCGGAGCGGGGATCCGACCATCGGCAGGGGTCGCCGACCCCTTTCGCCCGCGGCGGGGGTTGCCGGGCGCAGCCTCCGCCGTCGTGTTTCCGGTCGCGGGAACGGATGGCGCGCGTGGCACCACCCGCAGCTGCGTCACGCGCTAGCGAAAAACTTCTTCCAAGGACCCAGCGTCGAGGACAGCCTCGGCCCATCTCTCCAAGGTCGGCAGATCAGCCGCCATCACTTTTTCTTCCGCCCAGGCAGGCGTCGGACCAAAACGGTGCCGCATCTGGCGCAGCAAGACACGCGCCTCCCCCTCGTGCAATCCCTTTTGCAACCCTCTCGCCTCCCACTCCCTGGTCCACTCCTGTACCGTCTCGGCCAACATGGCATCCACCTCCCGCAAGTCGTACGCTCCCCGTGGCCATGCCATGCGTTAGCGAAAAACTTCCTCCAAGGACCCGGCGTCGAGGACAGCCTCGGCCCATCTCTCCAGGGTCGGCAGATCAGCCGCCATCACTTTTTCTTCCGCCCAGGCAGGTGTCGGACCAAAACGACGTCGTATCAGACGTAGCAGAATATGCGCCTCCCCTTTGCGTTGCCCCCTCGCCTCCCACTCCCTGGTCCACTCTTGTACAGTTTCGGCCAACATGGCATCCACCTCCTGCAAGTCGTGCGCTTCGGGAATCACCTGGCCGGGAAACCGGCGCGGCAACAACACCCGCCCCAGCATCACCGTAAAGGCCCGGCGCAAGCTCAACTGTCCCGGATCCTGCAACCATGCCCTGAGTGCCCCCACCACCGACCGGATCTCGGCCGGAGTCCGGCTCTTTTCCAGGCGAAACAGGGCCGCGCTCAAGTTGCGCATGGCAACCAGGTCGCTCTCATTGTAGCGCACTTCGTCGATCAACAAATACCGCTGATGTGGACGATAACGATCCAATCCCCCGGGGACCGGCAGCACCAGATCGGCCACGTCCAGCGGTGCGTTCCAGGCAGGTTTGCCGTTGTAGAGCACGAGCGGCAACACCGGTGGCAGCAACCCGCCACGTTCGACTTGTCCCGACTTGACCAGATCCTGATAGAGCAGCATGACGTAAGCCGCCACCCGAAGCGCCATGAACGGGTCGACAGTGGATTGAAACTCCAGCAGCAGGTAGACATAGAGCCAACCTTCGCCCCAACGCGCCCGCCAGATGACATCGTCCGTGCGATCACGCAGGTCGTCGGTGACGTAACTGCCGCTCACCTTCTCCAGGGTGGTAAAATCGAGCTGCGCCACCCAGGCCTCGTGGACAAACCCCTGCAGAAGGTCGCGCACCATGTCGGCGTGACTGAACAACAACCGATAGCTTGAATCGTAGTCGGCCAATCAACGCCCCCCCTTCTTGGAACCATCAATCCGCCCGTGTCGCCCCCGCATTCCAATTTGCATTCGACGCGAGAACGAGGCAGCGAGGAGGAGGCGACGAGACAGTATGTTTTTGGTACGGCAAGGAGCCGCCGACGAAGCTAACGAAGTTATCGCTATGAATGCAAATTGGAATCAGCACCCCTGACGAACGATGTCGAAATAGACCCGGGCGGCTGTCTCCATCTTGCTCACGTGGCAATATTCGTCAACCTTGTGTGCCTGATCGGGTTCGCCGGGACCGAGGATGATCGTCGGCGGGGAGCCCAGGGCCGGGGTGAGGATCGAGGCATCGGTGACGTAAGGAGCAACCCCGGTTTGCGGGGGCACGCCTTGCGCCTTGGCCAGGGCGGCACACACCACGGCAACCCAGGGGTGATCGGGATCGGTCATGATGCCCGGGGTGTCGGTGACCACGCGCGGAAAAACCTCCGGCCCCAGATAGGCCTGCACCGAGGCCAGCAACTCGGTGTGCACCAGACCCGGCACCGTGCGCAGATCCACCCCGACCAAGGCGTGATCGGGCACGATGTTGATCCGTTGCCCACCGGCGAAGGTGCCGATACTCAAGGTCGGTGGCCCCAGCAGGGGGTGCGGGGGACAGGGAAAACGATACCGCCCGAGGGCGACAACCACCTCCGCCGCCTTGACGACGGCATTGACCCCACGCTCGGGCATCGAGCCGTGCGCGGCGATGCCACGCGTCTCCAACTCCAGCCACAACGCCCCCTTGTGACCCAACAAGGGAACATTGGCCGTCGGTTCGCAGACCAGGACGGCACCGACATGTTCCAGTTCGCGGCTGGCCAGGATGGTGGGGTCGGCGACCAGCCGCCGCGACCCGGCGCAACCGACCTCCTCATCGGCGGTCAGGACCAGAAGCAGGTCACCGGTATCGGCAGGGTCGCGGGCAAACGCCAGCGCCGCCCAGATCAAGGCCGCCAAACCGCTCTTCATGTCGCTGCTGCCACGACCGTAAAGGCAGTCGCCCTCGATCTCGCCGGCAAACGGATCACGGCGCCACGGGGTTTTCCCCAGCGGCACCGTGTCCAGATGCCCGGTCAGGCAAAGCGCCGGTTTGTCAGGATGACGCGGCAAACGCGCCACCAACGTCGCGCGCCGCGCCCCGACATCGTGCAACATCACCCGAAAGCCGACCGGCGTCAGCAACCCGGCAAGATACTCGGCGCAGGGCCGTTCGTTGCCGGGGGGGTTGATGGTGTCAAAGGCGATCAACCGCCGCGTCAGGGCGACAAGATCGGGTATCGGCACGGCCACGGCTACTTCGTCTGACGCTGGGCCTTGACGATGGTCACCGGCTGTACGGGAACATTCTGGTGCATGCCACGATTGCCGGTGGGGACATTGACGATCTTGTCGACGATATCCATCCCCGCCACCACCCGTCCGAAAACGGCATAGCCAAAATCACGACCGCCATGATCGAGGAAGGCATTGTCGGCGACGTTGATGAAAAATTGCGACGTGGCGCTGTCCACCACCTGCGTGCGCGCCATGGCCAGGGTGCCGCGGGTGTTCTTCAAGCCGTTGGCCGCCTCGTTCTTGATCGGGGCGTGCGTCTTCTTCTCCTTCATGTCCGGCAACATCCCCCCGCACTGCACCATGAAGCCCGGAATCACTCGATGAAAGATGGTGCCATCATAGAACCCCTCATCGACATAGGCGAGAAAATTTTTCACCGACACCGGTGCCTTGTCGGCATCCAGCTCGACGGTGATATCACCCATTGATGTCGTCAACACAACCATGTTCTTCCCTCCCTTGCTGCCATCTGTTGTCTCCGCCGCCTGCAAAGCGTTGGTTGAAAAGGTCAGCACTGTCAGGAAGAGTACCAACCAGAAGCCGGAAAACCACGATTCAAGATGCCGTCTCAATCTTCATCTCCTTTTCGGGTTGCAGTTTGGCCATGTTCGACGTGCCGCCTGACCTTGCACGCCCCGGAGCCGGTGACAGGCAGCACCTCCGGCGGAGGATCTGGCGTCGGGGGCAAACCGGCCGTCACCTCCACCTCCTGTCGATCCACCGGTTGGGACTCAACGTCAGCCGGAGGCACCGATATCGGGGCGCTCTCTGTCATCTCCAGGGTCGCGACGGGCACCACGATGACCTCCACGACATCCCCGACGACAGCCTCCTCCGTTTGCCGCGAAGCCGCCATCCCCGCGCCCTCTCCGGCAACGTCCCCTTCTGGTCGTCGTGGGGAATCATCCGTCGCCGCCGGCGGTGGCGCCTCCCACTCCCGGCGTTCCCAGAGGATGCGCTCGACCTCGTCCAGGATGTGCGTGCTCAGAAGAACCATCTGCTTGGCCTGGCTGCGCACGAAGCTCTTGCCAAGGCGGTATTCGGCGACGTTGCGTTGATCGCGCAAGCTGCGCAGCGCCTGTCCGAGCCGGCGCACGGGATAATCGGCCTGATCGCCACCGGCCATCACCGCCGCCTGCATGGCACGGACGAGCCGCCGATGATGCCCCTCCTGCTCCTGCACGTGCGGGGCGAGCAGGCCCAGCGCCTGGGAGAGCTGGTGACAGGCATGAAAGGCGGCAAAATAGGCCCGGCTGCCGGCAGCGCGCAAGTCCACCTCCAGGTGGCTGCCGGCGAGGCGCTGCGCCAGCCGCAGCAGATCCCTGCAGGTGATGCTCAATAGGGCTCCTCCCGCGACAGGTACCCGACCACCACGTGACGAAACGCCCGCTCCGGCAGGGCCGAACGCGCCAGGCGCTCGGCAAGCAACCACTCCAGATCGGCCACCTCACGCGCCGACTGCCGCAAAACAAACCGCAAGGCGATCCAGTGATCGGTCTCCTCCTGGCGCAGGCTGTACTGCGCCACCGCACCGAGAATGCCACGCTCGCGCAAAATTGACGCAGCCTGCAGCTGCAGGGACTCCACCTCCTGATCGGAGACGCGCATCTCGCGCAGGAAACGGGCACACGCCACCACCTCCTCCGCCCCAGACACCGGTGTGGGGAGAGCCAGTTTGTCACGATTTTCCAGCCAGCGCGCCGCCTCCTGAAAACGCCCGGCGTAAATGCAGGCGAAGATTGCCTCGACCAGGAGGTCGGCGTGCCGGGGCTGCTCCTTGCACGCCTCCCGCGCCTCCAGCACCGCCTCGGAAAAACAGGCAAACCCCTGCAAGGCCACCAGATGGTTGGTGCGGATGTAGGCCTCGCGCGGCTCCGCCACCCGGGCAGCCTCGAAGTGGTGACGCATCCCCTCCTCATCACCACGAATGGTAGCGATGATACCGAGGACACTGTGCGCCCGCCCGGGAAAACTGGCAAGAAAATTTTCCGCCACCCGCCGGTCCCGTTGCAGCACCAGCTCGCTGTAACGCCCACCGATCGGCATCTCGCGCAAACGCGCGATGGTCGCGACCAACTCCCTGACATTGGCTGTCGGGCTGGTGTTCATGGCTCCCCACACACCACGATACGGGCGCCCGGGCCACGACCACCGACCAGCCCGGACACGACGAAATGACAAGCAAAAATCCGACCCACGCCACCAACCCCCAGCCGATCCTACATCATCGAATATAATCTGTCATGCTTTGTTGCACAAGTTGTCGGGTTCGCCACTCGAAAAGACGCGACACAAAAGGGAAAAAGCCGCACCGGCACCGCGCCCACGCGCCCCTCCCGCGTTCGCTGCGCGCCATCCCGCCGCCGTCTGCACGAATTCCACTTCCCATTCGGGGAAGATTTCCGGAATATCAGGGCGGTCAGAATGATTTTGTCGCTTTTGGAACACGGCCCCGCCGCGGCTGACTGGAACGGCATCCATGGAACCGGTTGACGACATCACCATCGAACGCATTTTGGACCAGTACGAGGAACGACGCAGCATCTACGCGGATTTTATGAACCGTCAGGTGACCCTTCTGCAAGAGTTCTTGCAGG
>PEAJ01000109.1 GCA_002753495.1 Magnetococcales bacterium HA3dbin3
GGGTTGGTTGATTCTCAACTATGGAAAGGGGTTGGGGGTCCGGGGGAGGCTCTGCCTGCCCCCGGCGGGGTCTGGGGCGGCGCCCCAGTGGGGTTCGGGGCGAAGCCCCGAGGTTCTTGTTTTTCTTTTCTTCTTTTCTTCTTTTCTTCTTTTTTGCTTTTCCGCCCCCCTACCCACGGGCGATTTTCGCACGCCTTTCGCGAAAATCGCCCCCAGGGGGCGGCCATGGCCTGACGATTTTTGCGTTTTCCAGCAAAAATCGTCAGGCGGATTGCAGGTTTTCGCAGGCCTGACCCGCCCTCCACCTTCTTGGGGGCAAGCCTCTGTTCAGGCAATCTCACCGACCGCTGTTACCGCCCCGCGGCCTGGCCGCGTTGGCCGGTTACTTCTTGATCTGCCGCCGGTCTTGTTCGAGGTTTTTGAGGTTGTTCCGCGCTATCTCCAGATAGTGACCGGCTTTGGCTTGGATAAATCCAGTCTCGGCGTTGCGCAGGGCCTGCTCGGCCTGGTCGAAGAGGGCCTTATCTTGCCGAAGCACGCCAAGGGCACGCAGCGCGTTGCCCAGGTTGTTTTGGGTCGTCGCCCAATCCAGGGGCACGCGCTCCCGGGTCCATTCCTTCAGCGTCTCCCGGTAAGCAGCCACCGCCTCATTCAAGCGCGCACTGTTTCTCTCGCGTTCGCCAATAGCGAGCAGCGCGGCGCCCAGGTTGTTTTGGGTCGTCGCCCACTGCAGGGGCACGCGCTCCCGGGTCCATTCCTTCAGCGTTTCCTGGTAGGCAGCCACCGCCTCGCTCAAACGCGCGGTGCTGTTCTCGCGTGCGTTGAGGATTTGCAGCGCGTTGCCCAGGTTGTTTTGGGTGGCGGCCCACTGTAGGGGCACCCGTTCCCGGGTCCACTCTTCCAGTGCTTCCTGGTAGGCGGCGACCGCCTCATGCAAGCGCGTAGTGTTATTCTCGCGTTCACCGAGGATCCGCAGCGCGTTGCCAAGGTTGTTTTGGGTCATCGCCCACTGCAGGGGCACACGCTCCCGGGTCCGCTCTTTGAGGGCTTCGCGGAAGGCAGCCACCGCCTGATCCAAGTGCGTGGTGTCGCTCTCGCGTTCGCCGAGGGTTTGAAGCGTGGCGCCCAGGTTGTTTTGGGCCGTCGCCCACTGCAGGGGCGCGCGCGCGCGAGTGTACTCTTTCAACGCCTCCCGGTAGGCGGCCACCGCCTCGTTCAAACGCGTGCTGTCGCTCTCACGTTCGCCAAGGGCGCGTAGTGCGCTGCCCAAATTGTTCTGGGTCATCGCCCAATCCAGGGGCACGCGCTCCCGGGTTCCTTCTTTGAGCGCTTCGCGGAAAGCAGCGACTGCCTCATTCAGGCGCGCGCTGTCATTCTCGCGTTCACCGAGGGCGCGCAGCGCGCTGCCCAAATTGTTTTGGGTTGCCACCCAACTCAGCGCATCGGCGCGACGGTCTTGATGGTGCAACACGTTCTGGTAACGCTCGATCGCCTCTTTAAGTGCGACGTTATCCCCGAACTGCTCGCCCAGGGTTCGCAGGGCACCCGCCAGAACCCCCTCCAGTCGGTTCCGATCCTGCTGTTGCCAGCGCTTAGGCGCTCCCTGCAGGAGGGTACGCACCCGCGGCACGAAGGTTTTCAAACGATCGTCGGGAAAATGTCCGTCTTGTTCATCGAATTCAGCACCGGCAGTAGTGACCAGCAAACCCAGGACATCGGCCAGATCCTGGTGAACAAGGGCGGGAAGGTCGAACCCCTGGCCAACGGTGTAGCTCTTACCCCATTCCCATTCCGCATTGGACTCACCTCCGCGCCGGGAGACCTTTTCGGACGGCGTCCAGTGCAGCAGTGGCACCCTTCTATCTCCCTCCAGAATGATCTCTCCCCACAGAACAGCGTCGGCGCCGGATTTTTCCAGCCACTTGCGGGCGGTGGCATGCCCACGCACGATCTCATCCTCGCCCCCCGATTGCACGGAAATGGTCACCTCGACCGGCAGCACCTCCACCAACTTTCTATGACCCGTGGTGCCAGCGACAGTGGGAAGGTCACCAAAATTTTGCAGATAACGGACGAAGGAGCGCCGCTGACTGTCGCCGAGATCGTCGTTCTGTAGCCGCGCGATAATGATCGAATAGCGCGAGGGGTCGGCCTGGGGTAGGGAGAGGGAGGCCCAATTCTCCTCAATGGCTTTTTTCTTCTCCTGCGGAACAACCGAGGTCAGGCGCCAAGCCGTATAAGTGCCTGCTCCAATAGGCAGCACTACCATCACCGCCACAAACGTCACAAGTTGCCCATATGGCGCTTGTTCTGCCCATACTCTAAATCGAGATCTGATGGTAGACCACCATCCATCTCTCAGACAGTCGACCAGAAACCATCGAAAACTTTCGCCTGCCATCGCCTTCCCCCGCCCGCGCCGCTCGTCGCCACTAAAACACCCGCGTCATGAACCAAAATCAACCCGGTTCACCCATAACACAGCGCCAGTTGGCAACTCAAGAAAAAAGCAAAGACCCGGCACGCCAGCCTTTAAAAACCTGCAATCCGCCATGTTGCTTTGCAAACAGCGCAAAGCAACATGGCCATGGCCGCCCCCTGCGGGCGCATGTCGCGAAAAGCATGCGACATACGCCCGTGGGTAGGGGGGCGGGAAAAAGGCAAAGAAAAATAAAAAAAGACCTCGGGGCTTCGCCCCGAACCCCACCAGGGAGCGCGGCCCCCTGGACCCCATCTCACTCGCCACAAATGACCCGGAATCCGTATCGGTCGCTATCCCCCGAACCCCATTTCCGACGCCACAAATGACCTGGGATCCGCATCACACCCAAAACATGGCAAATTCTTTGCATACCTCCTTCGCCGGTCGCAACAAGCGAAAAGGGGCAACCCACGGTCGGCAGAGACGAAACCCCCGGCAGCACGCCCCCTCGCCGGAAAGGAGAGCTAAAACCATGACGCATCACTCGATCACCACCACCGGCGGGGCACACGCACCCGGATTGAGCGACCTCACCCCACCGATCATCGAATACTTCCTCGAAGGCGAGCCGATCGGCGTCGCCATCCCGCGGCCCGGCACCGGAACCCCCCGCGCCCGGGATGCGGATGACTGCCTCCCGTGCCTTGAAAAACGCTGGTGCCTCCCCGTGGACGGCCTCTGGCAATGATCGGTTTGTGAAAGTCAACGGCCCCTTGGCACCGAATGGTTTCTCTCCCGGAAACCCCCGCGCGATCCAAGCGGCGCCCCTCCTCCACCCGGGCCGGCAGGCGATTCTGACCACGGCTCACCCACCCAACTTGGAGCCGTTTCACCCCGCCCCAAGCGGCCGGCACACCAAGGAGTCACCATGAACACCCCCCATAAAGCAAGTGATGTCGCGAACGTTGAGTTCTTGACGGAGAGCCGTCAAACGATGGTCATGCTGACACGCCATGACCTCCAGCTCTGGGTCGAAAACCTCGACCGCCTGAACCGGTCACAACGTGACAAACTGGTCGGCGGGCGCTTCCATCCGCGCATCCGCTGAAAAAGCGGCGTCGCTTGAACGCTCAAATGCTCTTGGCAACTTGACAAGAGCACCGTTCCCCTACAAGATGCCCCGGCAATCGCGCACCCGGGAGATGCATCGGGGGACGCGCGGCAACTGGTCGGACGGGGCGTGGCGCAGCCTGGTAGCGCACTAGCATGGGGTGCTAGGGGTCGGAGGTTCGAATCCTCTCGCCCCGACCAGTCATTCTGATCCTCCATACAGGCGGCCACCTTCGCCGGCTGCCCTCCGCGCGCTCGCTGACTGCCCCGTACGCTCCGCGCCGCGCCGCCGGATGCGGTTCGCCGAACGCACCGTCTCGCCGCCGCCTTGAACCGGGAATCGGGATAAAATCGACACGGAGATGACACCCCACGGCCACGTTCTGCGTGGCCGTTTGCGTTGGGCGATGCGCGAAAAATCGGCCAACGGCTTCACGGCAACACCCCGGCGGGTTGGCAAATCAACCAAATTGCCAGCCCGCCGGTGCGTCCCATGTTTGACCGGCACCCGCCCAAGCCGGCCCGGTGTGCATGGTCCTGGAATCAAAAATTTTCGAACTCGTCATCCCGGTTGGAATCGTGGGCGGGATCCCGCATGTCCAGATCAACGCCAGCACCACCCGCCTTGCCGGGCGTGGTCGGCCTCTTTGCGATCTGCTTCGTCAGGCCTGGTTTGGCACGCGACGCTGACGGCAGGGCCGCCGGGCGCGCGGTTGTCGTGGCTGGCCGCCGACGCGTCGCGCCGCCACCGACTCTGCCCGCCCCCTCGCCAACCTGGAAAAAGCCAATGGCGTGGGCCAGCATCTCCGCCTGGGCGGAGAGCTCCTCCGAGGTTGCCGACATCTCCTCGGCGGCACCGGCGTTTTGCTGAATCACCTGATCGAGCTGCTGGATGGCGGCATTGATCTGCTGGGCCCCTTGCGTCTGCTCCTGGCTGGCGGAGGCGATTCCCTGCACCAGCTCGGCGGTCTTGCGTATGTCCGGCACAAGCTTGTTGATGATGCCCCCCGCCCTCTCTGCCACCTCAACGCTGGTGGCGGAAAGGTGGCTGATCTCACCAGCTGCCGTCTGGCTGCGCTCGGCCAGCTTGCGCACCTCCGCCGCCACCACCGCGAACCCCTTGCCATGTTCGCCGGCGCGCGCGGCCTCGATGGCGGCATTGAGCGCCAACAGGTTGGTCTGGCGTGCAATCTCTTCGATAATGCTGATCTTGCTGGCAATCTCCTTCATGGCGGTCACCGCCTCGTTCACGGCCAATCCACCCTCTTCGGCATCCTTGGAGGCCTTGTGGGCAATCTTCTCCGTGGCTTGTGAGGTCTCGGTGTTGTTGGCGATGTTGGCGGCCATCTGTTCCATCGCCGCGGAGGTCTCCTCAACCGAGGCCGCCTGCTCAGTGGCCCCTTGCGAAAGGTTTTGCGCCCCATCGGAGAGCTCGTTGCTGCCGGCGGCAACCTGATCGGAGGCGTTGCGAACGTCGTTGACCACCTCGCGCAGCTTCTCGACCATTTTTCGCAGGGCATCAGCCAATTGGCCAAGTTCGTCTTTCTGGTCAAGGTTGACGGTGCCCGTCAAATGCCCCCCGGCGATGCTCTGGGCAAACGTGACACCCTGAATCAGCGCGCCAACAATCGTGCGCGTGAGAAACAAGGCCAACAGCACCCCCAGAACCATGGCCACGGCAGTCCCGATCAAAATGGCGGTCGTCGCCGTCGACACCTTTTCCTTGACCTCTTTCTCCGCCGTCTCGCCGCGCCGCGTGGCATACTCCACCACGCTGCCGATCGCCTGCCGATGCGTCTCGTAGTGGCGCTCCATCTCCTTCATGACCGCCATCGCCTTGTCCCGCTGCCCGTCCCGCACAAGCTTCAGATACTCCCCCAGGGCCAGGGCGAAGAAGGACTCCACCGGCTTGTGCGCCTTATCCATCAGGGAGGCAAGTTCAGGCTCCAATTTTTCCTTCAGCCAATAGTCGCGGCGCTCATCGTACTCCTTTTTCAATTTGGCCAGGGCCTGGGCAGACTTGGCGACGGCCTCCTTGGTGTCGGCATCGTTCATCTCCTGGACCACCTGCCAAGGCTCCAGGATGAACAGCGGGGGCGGCAACACATCGGCCAGCAAATCCTTGCCCTGAACGATGCGCTGATAAACTGGACCATTGACCTTGTAAGTTTCGATCGTGTTCCACGAAGCAAGAGACACCAAAAGCAAGAGGGTCAGGACCACGCCAAAACCCAGGCCAAGCTTGATGCCAAGTTTCAAATCTTTCATTCTCCGCCCCCCGTTGCTCCCAAGTCCATTCCCATGCCTGCAGACCCCCACTTAATCCGCACCGAACACATCCGCCCGAGGCTAGCCCGGACAGAACAGATCCGCAACAAAAATATGTGGAACTATACATTAAGGGAATCCCCTCAATCAATCCGTATCACGCCATGACAAATCAACATGTATCGTGGTAATATCGAAAAGGCATGAAACGATCGCGGTCGTTACGGCGTATCAACCGATGATTCTTATCGTCCCTTGTTTTTCATTCCAGTTTGCATTCGTGGAGATCATGTCGTCACCCGGATACTGTGCCACTCAAGCTTCCGGCCTCGATTCCACGATGTCATCCCTCCGGACCGGGTAAAAACAGACCACAAACAGCCCGGGGTCCGCATCGGACAGCACGATCCAATGCCTTTAAACAGCCCCTAAAACCCCGGCGGCGCGCACCCGAGCAGGCGGTCGACGCTCGCCAGAAACTCCGGCGCGCGCACGGGCTTGAGCAGGAAATCAGCCGCCCCCATGCGAAACCCCCGAACCCTCTGCGCCATCGACTCCTCTCCCGTCAGCAGCACCACGGGGATGGCGGCAGTCAAGGGATCGCCGACAATCTGCTCCAGCAACTCGAACCCGTTCATCACCGGCATGGCAATGTCGGTGATGACCAGGTCGATGCCACCGCCGCCCCACGGATCGCGCGCCCCCTCGCCCAGGGCCACCAGGGCGGCGGAACCGCTCTTGGCCTTGATCACCTCCATGTCGAGAGGCTCGAGCAGCATGGCAAGATAGTCGCCATCCAGCGGCTGGTCATCGACGATGACGATACGCGGCTTCGGGTTGGGCAGTCGTACCTGGAACAGGCTTCCTTTGCCCGGGGTCGATTCAACCTCCAGCGTTCCCCCTTGCGCCTGCACGATGCGTGCAGCGAGAGGCAGTCCCAGGCTTGTCCCGCGTTTGCGCCGACCACCAAGGGAGGATTTGCCGTGCGTGCTCGCCTTCTCGGCGAACAAATCAGCCCGTTCAGCCTCGCCGATGCCCACACCCTGGTCGCGCACGGTCAGGGTCGCGGTCGCGGCCGTGGTGGTCGCGGCAAGCACGACCCGATCCCCCGCCTGACTCGCATTGATGGCATTAAGCAGCAGTTCGACCAGAACCTCCTGCAACAAAAGCGGATCGACGTAGAGGCGCGGGCGTTCCGGCGATTCGACGGCAATGATGACCTGACGCCATTTGGCCTGAGCCTCGACATCCGCCAACGCCGCCCCGATCACGTCGCCTCCGTCGACAAAACGTGGCCGCGGGGTCACCCCGGCGTGGCGTGCCCCGTAGAGGTGAAACAACCGCTGACCCGACCGGGAAAGGCTGCGATGGATCGAGCGGGCACGTTCGACCAGGGCCAACTGGTCCGGGCGCAGGGTGTCCGCCCCCTGCTGGAGGAGATCGAGTACGCCGGCCATGGCCACGAGCGGTGATTGCAGGTCATGCACGATCAGGGTGGTGATGCGATCGGGTTGTCCTTCTCCCCTGGGTACCACTCGGACGGCGCCCTCCACCGCCGCGGAGAGGGAATCGGTAAACACGACCGTTACATCATCATCCGCGCTGTTTTTTGCCTCTGCCACGTCTCCCCTCCCCCCTTCTTTCCCGCGTCCCTGAAGAGAACCGCCCAGCCGGACCAGACCAAAAACCGGCCCCATCGGCAACAAACCAGGCGCATTTCCCGTCCCCTTCCCCACGCGCCCAAGGGTAAGAGAGTTCGCACGGAAGGTCAACAGAGTCAAGATGATATCAGTACGGCTCCAACCTTGCGCCTTTCACCCCTCGTGCCGACAGATGATGTTGAAGCCCCATCCTGCCCGCGCCGCGCCCCTCCCGCTTCCTCTTTCCCCCGGCCCCGTGCGCTGGATAGAAAAACCACAAGCGCGGATCTGGTCGAGCATGGCCTCTGCCGCCGCCACCCCTTCGACGTTCCGCACGTGTACCTCCATGAGGAGGCAATCCACCCGGCGCAGGCAACCGTCCGCGGCGGCGGCGGCGATGATCGCATACTCCGCCCCCTCAACGTCGCACTTGAGCAGGTCGATCCTTTCAGCGCCGCTGTGATCGATCAGGTCGCGCAGGGAGATGGTTTCGACCCTCTGGATATGGATCTGCCCCGCCTCGTCTGGGTCAAAGCAGTCGGGCAGCATGGTGTTGCAGCAACTTTTGCGCTGGTGGGAGTAAAAATCGACCGTCTCCCCCGAGCGGCCGGCAGCCGCCAGCGCCAGCACCTCGGTGTTGTCACCGCCGCCATGCAGGGTGATGTTTTTCCGAATCTGCGCGACGTTGCCCGCGTCAGGCTCGACGAAGATTACCCGCCTCGCCTTCGCCAGCAAGGCGCAGCCGAACAGGCCGATGTTGGCCCCGACATCGAGCACCACATTCAGGGTATCGGGCAACCCCGCAAGCGCATACTGATCCTCGACCACCACCTCACGGAACATATCCGCATCGCTCGTCCCCGGGCGCAAAAGGGCAGCGATGCCGTCGGCGGGTCTGACCAGCCAATCCCCCTCCCTGGTCAGGGCAATGTCCCGACCCGCCCGCGCGGCCAGCCAATCCCAAAAGGGGTGATCGGCCCATTCGAACGGAAGCTCCTGGCCATGGATCGTGCGCAAGGTAAAGGGATCCTTGGTCAAAAACGCCAGTCGCCAGCTTGCATACCCGGGATCGGTAAAGCAGGCGCGACAGAGGCGATAGCGCCGCCTCCAGTGTCGCAATTCAATCAAACGACGCAGTTTCATGGCTGACCTTCTTACAGAGAGAGTGTTAACCAATAAATGATAAGACATCTCCAATGTCTCCGTTCACATGGAAGCGCGCAAACAGGGCCACGGTCAAGTCCACCATTTCCAGCGATTTGGAAACCACGATGGTGCGTCT
>PEAJ01000110.1 GCA_002753495.1 Magnetococcales bacterium HA3dbin3
CTCACCGCCATGTCCTGATCCGAAATCCCCGTCATCACCACGACGGGAACCTCCGGCGCCAGATCCCGAAAGCGAATCAGGGTATCCAGGCAGTGTGTTTCGTTTCACGTTGTTGGTCGCAAAGCAAAGAAATGTCACGGAATAATCGCGTATTGTCGCAAGAAAATAAAAAATTGGTGAACGAAGACAAAAAGGGGCCACATTCTGGCGTATTGCGTTTGACGCAACCAGCATAATGTGTTTAGTATTCGCAAGTTGGCGTGGGAATTGATTGTGCTCGTGGCGGGCGTGGTCCCACACCCTAAGGATGAGGTGAATATGGACGGGATGTTCGGTCGACCCATCGAGCTGCTGTTGGTGGAAGACAGCCCCGGTGATGTGGCATTGACGCGCGAGGCCCTGGGGGAGAGCCGTATCGCCAACCAGCTGCATGTGGTGGAGGATGGCGAACAGGCCCTGGAGTTTCTCGAGCGTCGGGGCCGCTTCGCAGGCGCGGTGCGCCCCGACCTGATCCTGTTGGACCTCAACCTGCCACGCAAGGATGGCCGCGAGGTTTTGCGCCAGATCAGACTCCATCCCGAGTTGGCAACCATCCCGGTGGTGATCCTCACCACCTCCCGGGCGGAGGAGGATGTGCTGCGCTCCTATGAATTGCACGCCAATTGCTACATCACCAAGCCGGTGGATGTGAATCAGTTCTTCAGGGTGATCAAATCCATCGAGGATTTTTGGCTCACTGTGGTCAAGCTGCCGCGCAGGGCGTGAACGGTAAGGGCGCAAAGGGGCTTTGTTGCCATGCACGATGGGTCGTGGATTCAGATGCTGGTGGTGGAGGACGATCCCCGCTTCGTCGAACTGCTGACCGCCTGGTTGGAGGATGCGGGGGTGGAGGGCGAGAGCGCGCGGTTGCTGCCACCCTTGCGGCTGGAATATGCCGCGAATCTGAAGCACGCCCTCGACCGGCTGGAAAAGGCGCCACCCGATGTGGTGTTGGCGGATCTGAACCTGCCGGACTCCCAGGGGTTGGAGACCTGCCTGCGGCTGCTGGAACGGGGGGGAGGGGTTCCGCTCATTGTCCTCTCCGGCCTGGATGACGAGGCGTTGGCGGTGCGCGCGGTGGGGTTGGGTGCCCAGGACTATCTGGTCAAGAGCCTGCTCGACGGCCGCGCGCTGTTTCGCTCGGTGCGCTACGCCCTGGAACGCCACCGGCTGCGTCAGGAGCTGGAATTGATCCGCCAAAACCAGGCGCGCCAACGCGAACAGGCGGTTCTGGACCGCATGGATCTTCGCGCCGGGACGCGGGTGGCGGCAACCGCCCTCGGGGCACAGGGGCTGGATGCGACCTCGTCGCTGTTTGACGAGCTGGGACTGCGGTTGGGGGGGATGCTTGAGCAGTCAATGGAGATGCGCACCCACAAGGTGAGCCATCCAATTTCCCAGCGGCTGCGGGAGCTGGCCGCCACCCTGGCCGAGCTCAAGTGTGGTCCCCGGGATGTGGTGGCGCTCTATCGCAACGCCCTGGCCCGGCTGGAAACCCCGGAGAACTCCATTCGCAACGACACGCTGCACGAGGAGGGACGTTATCTGGCCTTTGAATTGATGGGACATTTGGTATCCTGTTACCGTCCCTACGCCATGGGAGGGATTTCGCGTCCTTCCCTCTCCGAGCCGGCGCGTTCCGGCTCCACCTTGCACCGCGGGAATGTGCCGACTTGAGGATGACCCGATGGACAATCTGCAAAAATTTCTTTTAAAACTCTACATTACCGGCCACACCGCACGATCGGAACGGGCCATCAGGAATCTGCGCCACATCTGTACCGAGGAGTTGGGCGGGCGTTTCGAGATGCGCGTCATCGACATCCTGGAGCAGCCCCAGTTGGCCGAGGATGAGAAGATTCTCGCCACCCCCACCCTGATCAAGGCGCTGCCGCTCCCCTTGCGGCGCATCATCGGCGACCTCTCCGACACGGAAAAGGTGCTGCTGGGATTGGATCTGCTCCCCATTGGCCAAGACGACTAGATACGGGATGTCGACAATGATAAGCGTTGAAAATGAAATGATCCCTGTAGGCAAACTGGCCACTGGCATTGACGGATTCGACCTGATCGCCCAGGGCGGCCTGCCCGTGGGGCGCACCACCCTGCTCACCGGCACCGCCGGCAGCGCCAAGACAGTGTTTGCCGCCCAGTTTCTGGCCGAGGGGGTCCGCAAGTTTGCCACGCCCGGGGTGTTTGTCACCTTCGAGGAGCACCCCGAAGAGATTCGCAAGAACCTGCTCTCCATGGGCTGGCCGATCGCCGAGTGGGAACAAAGTGGCATGTGGCGCTTTGTCGATGCCTCGCCACAACCGGAGGTGGATGTGGTGGAGGCGGGGGATTTCGACCTGGGGGCGCTGCTCGCCCGCATCGAATATGCCGTCAACCAGGTCGGGGCCAAGCGCATCGCCATCGACTCGCTGGGAGCGGTTTTTTCGGTGTTCATCAACGCCGCCGTCGTGCGCAATGAGCTGCGCCGTCTGGCCGTTGCCCTCAAGGGGATCGGCGTCACCGCCCTGATGACCACCGAACGCACCGCGGAGTATGGCGAGATCGCCCGCTTTGGGGTGGAAGAGTTCGTGGCCGATAACGTTGTGATTCTGCGCAATGTTTTGGATGAGGAGAAACGTCGCCGCACCATCGAGGTGCTGAAGTTTCGTGGCTCCGGGCACCAGAAGGGGGAGTATCCCTTCACCGTGTTGCCCGATCAGGGGGTGGTGGTGATCCCGATCTCGGCCATCGAACTGAAACAGCGCTCCTCCCAGACCCGGGTGACATCGGGCAACGAGGATCTCGACCGCATGTGTGGCGGTGGCTTCTTCCGCGATTCGCTGATCCTGGTTTCCGGAGCCACCGGCTGCGGCAAGACCCTGATTACCACCGAGTTTATCGACGGCGGCGCCCGCAACAACGAGCGCTGCCTGCTGCTGGCCTATGAGGAGTCCCGGGAGCAGCTGATTCGCAACGCCATCGGCTGGGGCATCGACTTCGAGGAGTTGGAACAAAAAGGATTGTTGCGGGTGCTGTGCGCCTACCCGGAAAGCGCCGGATTGGAGGATCATCTGATTCGCATCAAGGCGGAAATTGACAATTTCAAACCCGACCGGGTGGCGATGGACAGCGTTTCGGCCATGGAGCGGGTGGGAACCCGGCGGGGGTTTCGGGAGTTCATCATCAGCCTGGCCTCCTTCGTCAAGCATCGGGAGGTTCCGGGGCTCTTTACCGCCACCACCGCCACCCTGATGGGCGGACCGTCCGTCACCGAGTCCCACTTCTCCTCCATCACCGACACCATCATCCTGCTGCGCTACGTGGAGATGCTGGGAGAGATGCGGCGCGGCATGACGGTGCTGAAGATGCGCGGCTCCATGCACGAAAAGGATATTCGGGAATTTTCCGTGGATAACCGGGGCATGCACATTGGCAAGCCTTACCGCAACGTCGTCGGTATCCTCACCGGCAGACCGGAATATCTCTCCGGGGAGGAGTCCGACCGCATGATGTCGATGTTTGATGAGTAGGTCGTGATGCGCGGAAGGAAGGGGATCCTCCCGGGCATCCCCGCCATCGTCCCGCCCGCCTGCCCACCGAACGAACGAACGAGCGGGCGGGCAGGAGCCGCCGGGGAAAGTAGCGAACGAATCGTTGCACGCCATGCTTGAGCCCACGGTTTGTCAAAAACTCATCGATAAAAACGCCGATGGCATCGTGTTGGTGGATCGGGAGGGCGTGGTGCGCTTTTCCAATCCGGCGGCGGATGGCATGTTCGGTTTTCCGTTGCTCAACCGGGAGTTTGGTTTCCCCGTGATGGAAGGCGAAGCCACCGAGATCGACCTGGTGGCCAACGGCCATCCGCGCCAGGTAGCCGAGCTGCGGGCGGTCGAGATCGGCCTGGGGGGGCAGGATCGGGTCTTTCTGGTGTCGTTGAGAGACCTCACCGAGCGGGTACGCATGGAGACCGAACTGCGCCAGGCCATGACCGCCGCCCAGGTGGCGGAGCAATCGAAAAGCCGTTTTTTGTCCCTGATGAGCCATGAGTTGCGCACCCCCTTGAACGCAGTGATCGGTTTTTCCGGCCTGCTGCTGGAGGGGAGCATGGGCGCACTCAACCCGACCCAGGAGGAGTTTTTGCGCAATGTGCTGCACAGCGGGCGGGAGTTGTTGAACAAGGTGAGCGTTTTGCTCGACCTGGCGGAGTTGGAAGGCTCCTCGGTCAAGGTGCGACGGGAACGGCTGGAGACCTGGGTCTTTCTTGCCCAGCGGGTGTCGGCGGTCTATGATCGGGCGCGGGAAAAGGGGGTCAAGCTGGCGGCGGAGTGGGATGATGCCCCCCCCCATTTCAGCTCCGACGAGCGGTTGCTGGGACGGGTGGTGGATCTGCTGCTGCACAACTCCGTCAAGTTCACCCCCGGCGGCGGGAGTATCCGCCTGACGGCCAGTCGGGTGGCGGATGCAGACGGGGAGGAACGGCTGGAGATTGTCGTCACCGATACCGGCATGGGCATCCAACCCGCCAATCTGGAGCGCATTTTCCAACCCTTCGAGCAGGAGGGTGACGCCAGTCGGCACCCCACCGGCGGGATCGGCCTGGGACTCACCCTGGCCAGGCTGCTGACGCGACGACTCGAAGGGACGCTCCACGCTGAAAGCCAGGGAGAAAACCAGGGCAGTCGCTTCACTGTGCGTTTGCCCCTGCGAGCCGTCGGAACGGTGTTATGACAACGTTTTCCTCCGATGCGTTGATTGCCACCTCTTATTCCAATTTGCATTCGACGCGAGAACGAGGCAGCGAGGAGGAGGCGACGAAACGGATACGTTTGTGTACGGCGAGGAGACAACAACGAAGCTAACGAAGTTATCGCTATGAATGCAAGTTGGAATCAATTGGACGATCTGGTGCGGGTGCTAGCCACCACCATGGCGGATCGGGATTCGCTGCAGAGCATCCTCGATGCCATGGTCAATGCGGTGCTGGTGATCTCGCCGGAGGCCACCATCGTCCGGGCCAACCAGGCCGCCGCCGAATTGCTGGAACATCTGGACGGCGGGCTTGTCGGCGGGGAGGTGGATCAAGTGCTTGCCCAGGGACGTTCCTGGCGGGAGTCATGCATGGTGGAGATGGAGCGCCACGGGGCGATCCGCAATCGGGAGACGTGGTTTGTAACCCACACCGGGCGCCGAATGCCGGTGCTCTTTTCCGCCTCGGTCATCCGTTCGCGAGACGATCGGATCAACGGTTATGTCTGTTCGGCCCAGGATATCAGCGAACATGTCCATCTGCGCGAGGCGTTACGAGCCAGTCAGGAGAGTTTTCAGGCGATTGTCGAAAAAAGCGCCGATGGTGTCTTGATCATCAGCCGCGACGGGGCGGTGCATTACGTCAACCCGGCGGCGGAACGTCTGTTGGGCCGTTCCGCAAGCGAGCTTCGCGGGTCGCCGTTTGGTCATCCGATGATCGATGGCGATGTCACCGAGGTGGACGTGGTACGCAAAAACGGCAAGCTGGGAATCGCCGAAATGCGCATGATGGAGACGGTGTGGCACGATGCCCCCGCCTTTCTGGTGTCCCTGCGCGACGTCACCGAAAACGTTCAACTGCGGGAACGGTTGCGGCAGATGTCCATGGAGGATGCACTCACCGGACTCAACAATCGCCGGGGGTTCATGTTGCTGGCCGAACAGGAGCTCAAGATGGCCCGGCGTACCCGCTCCTGCATGCTGCTTTTTTTTATCGACTTGGACGGCATGAAGGGAATCAACGACACCCTGGGCCACAAGGCTGGAGATCAGGCCCTGTTGGAGACGGCGGTCATTCTGCGCCAGGTGTTTCGCAAGTCCGATGTGTTGGCGCGCCAGGGAGGCGATGAATTTCTCGCCCTCTCCTTCCTCGAAAGCCGCGACGACCCCGACGTTGCCAAGGCGGGGATCATCCGCCGCATCCAGGAGGAAACCACCAGCCGCAATGGCCAACCGGGACGGAGTTATGCCCTCTCGTTGAGCGTGGGATCCACCCTGGTGACGCCCGGTGGACCATCCGTTGATACATGTATTCAACAAGCCGACGCCTCCATGTACCAGGCCAAGCTGGCCAGACGCGGCAACCGGATACAGTGACGCCAATTCTGGATTGAAGCGGCGACATCGAAACGGCGACGGGGCGACAACGCGCGCGCGGACGGAACCGAAAAAGACATGCAGTGAGAAGTCGTGTGTCGGGCGACAACGCGCGCGCGGACGGGACGGTACCGTTGTGTGCGGCGAGAGGCGCGCAAGGCCGCCAACAAGAATGGCGCCGAATGCAAATTGGAATTAATCCTGTTTTAAATTGGAAGTACCGCCGATCACCGAACGTGGCAGCTTCCCGGCCAATACCGTAATTAAAAATATAAATATCGGTTTTTCATAATAGTGATCGATATATATCAGGGTTGCTATCAAGATTATTCGTGTTATTAATGGTTGCGTCGGTAAATGTTTTACGGAGCTGGCACAACGTCGCGTTGTTACTGGGCGGCAGGATGGGGAGACAGGCGGGGTCCTGGAAAAATTTGTTCATCTCATTCCAATTCCGGATCAAGCGGCAACTCCGTTGGCGCTTGGCATGGAAAAGTTGAAAGAAGGCCGTCTTTCATGGTAACCGCGGGGTGGGGGTGGGGTCATGCGGGTATTTCCGTCTTTCAGTGTCAAGGTTCGCATCTGGATGGTGATCTGGCTGGCGGTTCTTTTTGTCAGCACCCGGGAAACTCTCACGCTGTTTGCCTTTGATCGCGAGATTCTCTCCAGCCGCAAAGCCAAGATCCAGCAACTGACCGACGTCGCCTACAGCATTCTCAACCAGTTTCACGAACGGGAGACCAAAGGGGAACTCTCGCGCGAGGCCGCCCAGACCGGGGCGCGTAACGCCGTGAGACTGCTGCGTTACCAGGAGAAGGATTACTTCTGGATCAACGACATGCATCCAACCATGGTCATGCATCCCTTCAAGCCGGAACTCGATGGCAAGGATCTTTCGGGTTTCAAGGATCCCAACGGCAAGGCATTGTTCGTTGCGATGGTCGACGAGGTCAAGGCGCATGGTCAGGGTTTTGTCGACTACATGTGGCCCAAACCCGGAGCGAGCGCGCCGGCACCAAAAATCTCCTTCGTGCGCGGGTTCGCACCCTGGGGTTGGATGGTTGGAACCGGGCTCTACATCGACGATCTGCGTGAAATATTCTGGAACGAGGCGCGCAAGATGCTGGTCGTTTCCGGCGGGGGCGTTTTATCGCTTTTGCTGCTCGCCTATGTCCTCGCCCACTCCATCACGCGGCCACTCGACAGGGTGGCGGCATTTTCCAGTCGGGTCGCCGATGGGGACCTCTGTTGCGTGCTCGCCGGTCTGGATACCGAGGATGAAATCGGCAAACTTGGCCGTTCGCTTGGCTCGATGACACAGCGTTTCCACCAGGTGGTGAGCGAGGTGCACCATGCCGCCGACGCGGTCGCGCGGCATGGTGAGGAGATGAGCCAAAAGCTTGTGGTCATGTCGCAATCGGTTGCCTCCCAATCAGCCGGGATTGCCGATACCTCGACCTCCCTGAGCACCATGGCCAGCCAGATTGTGCAAAACTCCGGTCATGCGCGGGAGACGGAACACATCGCCGACAGTGCCGCGCGCGATGCCGACGACGGCGGACGCGCCGTGCGCCAGGCCGTCTCTGCCATGCAAGACATTGTTGACAAAATCTCGATCATCGAGGAAATTGCCAGACAAACCAATCTCCTGGCCCTCAATGCCGCCATCGAGGCGGCGCGGGCGGGCGAGCATGGCAAGGGGTTTGCCGTGGTCGCCGCCGAGGTGCGCAAGCTCGCGGAACGCAGTCAGACGGCGGCATCACAAATCATTGAGATTTCGGCATCCAGCGTCACCGTGGCCGAACAAGCCGGCGGCATTATTGACAAGCTCGGGCCCAACATTCAGCGCACGGCCAATCTGGTGCGGGAGATTGCCGCCTCCGGGCAGGAACAGAGCCAGGGTATTCAGCAGGTCAGCGGAGCCGCCAAAAATCTGGATCAGGCCATCCAGCGGATCGCCGAGTCGTCGGGAGAGCTTTCCGGACTGGCCGATGAATTGCTCGACCAGTCGCGGCGTCTGACCCAGTCGATCGCCTTTTTCAAGGTTGATCCCCATCGGATTGAACCCATTTGAACTCACGGTTCAAGGGCGACGTGGGGGATGGCTTTCACCGTCCGATGCGATAGGCCTGTCTGTCGCCGTGCCCGTTGTTTCAATCCCGGATCAAGCAGCGACTTCGTTGATGGCGGGCATCGGGAGCCACCGTCAGCGTCCATCCTTGGAGCATTCCTGTGGGAAACGGGGTTGCTGTCACCTCCGGGCGCGCCATTTGAACATCATTTGCTCTTTCAGGGAACCGGGGATGGAACGTTATGAGCCCAGTGCCCAACCTGGAGACACGACCAGATTTACCAGGTTCGGGGGACGAAGGCTGCGTCGTTGGCTAGATGCATGGAATCGCCAGATTGGACAATGACCCACAATCCCATGCTCATCGCGTGGCGATCAACGCCCCCTTCCATGACGATGCTGGCCACTGCCCCCATCACCCGCCGGTCTGCGTACTCGGGGAAAAACTCTTTAAATTCGGCCAATCGCGTCAAGTGGTCCCGTACATCCTCA
>PEAJ01000111.1 GCA_002753495.1 Magnetococcales bacterium HA3dbin3
ATGCGGATGCACTCCAGAACGGTGATGCCGGATTTGTACATCAAGGCGAAGGCGTTGGAGAAGCGGACCAGGATGATCTTGCGGGTCAGGGGACCGAACAGCCACAATTTCAATTTGAAACTGTCGTGCTGCTTGCGAAACCCCTTGCTGGTGCGCCGCAAAAACTTGATCGATACGAACAGGGCTACCGGCAGCGACAGCAGCAGCGGCCACCAGGCAACCATGAAGTTGGAGGTGGCGATCAGGGCCAGGGTATGGGCCGGGGGGGTCTCGCCCATGCCGGTAATGAACTCCATCAGTTGCGGCACCAGGAAGATCATCAGGAAAAAGACCAGCCCCGTGACCACCAGACCGACGATGGTGGGGTAGATCATCACCTTCTTGGCCTGGGCCATGAGTTCATCCTCCCACTTCAGGGAGTCGGCCAGATCCTGAAAGATGCGGTCCAACTGGCCAGTGCGTTCGCCCATGTGGATGAGTTGGACGAATATACTGTTGAACATCTGGGGATGGGCACTCAGGGCATCCGAGAGGGTTTTGCCGCCTTCGATATCCTCCACCAGGGAGACAGCCACCTCCTTGAAGCGTGGATTCTCGACCCCATCCCGAAAACCGGTCAGCCCTTCGAGGATGGGAACGCCGGAGCGGGTCAGCTGCTCCATGTGGAAGCAGAAGAGCAGGATATCCTTGCGGCTGACACCAGAGCGGCGGAACAGGCTTTTGCCCTGGGCCTTTTCGCCGATCACCTTGTGGTTGATGAGCATCAAGCCCAGGCGGTCCAGGCGCAACTCCAGGTCGTCGAGGTTGGCGGCCTCCATGCGGCCCTGACGGATTTTTCCCTCCTGGTCTGTGGCCCTGTAGGCAAAATTGGGCATACGCAGGCGCTCCTGTTTTCCTCTCTAAACTGCGGTGCGGGATGTGTCGTTTTTTTTCAGGGCTTCGCCCCGAACCCCACCAAGGGCTTCGCCCCTGGACCCCACCAGGGGGATGATCCCCCTGGACCCGCGATTCCTTTTCCAAAGTAGATGCGGTTCAATTTTTGAAAAATTAAAAACATTTTAAAAGGGGTTGGGGGAGTCTGAGGGGGAGGCTCCGCCTGCCCCCTCAGTGGGGGTTTGGGGGCAAAGCCCCCCAAATAAATAAAGCACCTCCAAATAAATAAAGCACCTCAATGAAGAGTTGCCGGTTGTCCGAGGATGCGGCTCACCTCGTCGAGGCTGGTGACCCCCTCCAGCACGTGGCGGATGGCATCTTCGGCCATGGTTCTGAACCCTTTTTCCCTTGCCAGGCGGCGAAACTCTCCCGGATTGGCCTTGCGCGAGATCATATCGTCGAAGTCGTCATCCATGATGACGATTTCCATGACGCACAGGCGGCCCTTGAAGCCGGTGTCATTGCAGGCCGGACAGCCTGTCGCCTTGTAGATGGTGACCGGTTCGGTGTTTTCCATCAGGCCAAGTTGGCGGCGCTCTTCCGGGCCGAGCGGCTGCGGAACGCGGCATTTCAGGCAGAGACGGCGCACGAGCCTTTGGGCGACGATGCCGATGATGTTGCTGGCCAGCATGTCGGGTGGCAGACCGATATTGAGCAGCCTCGGGATGGCGCCCAAGGCCGAGTTGGTATGCAGGGTACTGTAAACCTGATGGCCGGTCATGGCAGCGCGCAGGGCCATTTGTGCCGTTTCCAGGTCTCGAATCTCTCCCACCAGAATGATATCCGGATCCTGGCGCAGGATGGAGCGAATGCCGGTGACGAAATCGAGTTTGACCGCATCGTTGACCGAGGTTTGCAGGACCGATTTCATCGGATATTCGACGGGATCTTCCAGGGTCATGATGTTGCAGGCATCGGCGTCCAGGGAGGAGAGCATGGAGTAAAGGGTTGTGGTCTTGCCACTGCCGGTCGGACCGGTGACCAGGATGATCCCTTCCGGGCGGTCCATGATCAGATTGATGCGTTCCTGATTGTACTGTGAAAGTCCGAGGTGGCCCAGTCCCATGATCCGATTGGCACGATCCAGGATGCGCAGGACAAGATTCTCGCCGTGGATGGTCGGCTGGATGGAGACCCGGAAATCGACGGTGCGCCCGGCCAGGGTCAGTGAAAAATGGCCATCCTGGGGGGTGCGGCTTTCGGCAATGTTCATGCCGGACATCACCTTGAGGCGTACCGTCAGACCGGCCTGGAATTTCCGGTGCAGGCTGCGCACCTGATGCAACACACCATCCAGGCGGTAGCGGATGCGCACAAACCCGGCCATGGGACTGACATGCAGATCCGAGGCCTCGTGTTTGATCGCATCGGTCAGCAGGGCGTTGACGAGGCGCACCATGGGATGACTGAATTGCGTGGCATCGGCAGGGAGGCTCTCCAGGTCCACCTCGCCACTGTCAATCTCGTGCAGGATGCCATCCAGGGAGAGGTCGAAGCCGTAAATGGCATCGATGGCATTGGTCACTTCACCTTCGGTGGCCAGTTTCGACTCCACCGTGGTTCCCGGCGGCAGCCTGGCAAGCAGGCGGTCGAGGGTGGACATGTCCAGGGTATTGGCCATGCCCACCACCAGGAGGCGTTTTTCCGGGTTCCAGGTGAGTGGCAACACCCCATGGCGTTTGGCAAACTCCTTGGGAACCATGGCCACCGCTTCCGGATCGACGATGCCGGAGGTCAGATCGACACTCTGCTGATCAAGGAGTTCGCCCAGGAGGTCGCGCAGGCGTTTGTCGGTGACAAATCCCAGGGCCACGAGGATCTGCCCGAGGGGGTTGCTGTCGCGCAGTTGCTCGGTAAGGGCGATTTCGAGCTGATCATAGGAGATGGCACCCTTTTCCACCAGAATATCCCCCAGCCGCCGTTGGGGTTGCGGTTGGGGATGCAATGGGGGCGGAAGGGAGTCAGCCAGGTTTTTCTCTTTGTCCGACGGGGATCTGCCATCTGGCAACCATGAGCGCAGCCAGTCGGCAATCCGCCGGGGTCGCGGCAGGGGATAGGACCGAACCCGCAGGGGCATCCGCAACAGGAAATGGCCGAACAACAACTCCATCTCCGTCTCTCCGGGCGGGGATGCCAGGCCGATTTGCGTCGCAACCTGGTGGGCATCCAACAGATGCAGCCGTATGTTCTGGTGCAGGGTCCGTTCCTGACTTTTGCGCAGAAGTTCAGCCTGGGAATCGGAACAGAGAAGAAAGGTATCCAGAGGGGTTTCCCGGGGAACCAGGCGCAGACTGTTCAGGTACATGCGGGTTTTTTCCATCTCGTTCAGGATGGTCTGGACCCGTTCGACAGGATCGTGGGTGGCAAGCGGAATCAGGCGACTGACCAGGGTTTGTCCCCGCAGGAAACTGGTTTGGCGCAGTCCACCCCCGCCCAGACTGATCAGCAGGGAGTTTTCGGGACGATGGGCATTGATCCGATGCAACAAGGCGCGGCTGAGCAGGGGAATCGACCACAGACCGGCAATGGGATATCCCTGTCTGGTCAGGGCTTGTATCCAGGGATGGACAGGTTCGGGATTGGTCAAACCACTGAACAAAACGCGCTCGAAACCCGCCGGATCCTTGCCCTGGGATGCCGCCTGACGGAAAGGGGTTGACCGATACAGGCGTTCCAATCGATGCTGAATCAATTGACGCCGATTCAGGCCCCGCAGATGCGGAATACCCTCCTGGCGCAGCTCCTCCTCCAGGATATCGGCCAGAATGCAGAATGGCCCGACCGGGGCATGTCTGGTCAGATACTGGTTGAATTCATCGATACCGGCAGGGGATTGTGCAAACACCTGCCGGATCCCGAAACGATTCTTCTCCCAGGGAAGAACCGATACCTGCATGTCGTTGATGATCAACAGCCACTGGCGTTGCTGCAGAAACCAGGGCAGGTTGGCAATCAGCCTGTTAAGATGATTTTGCATGGTGTCTGGTCACCCTGATCAAATTTTTTTGCCAGCATGACCATCTTTTGCGCAGGGGTCAAGATGAAGTTTATTTGACGCGGCACCTGGTTTTGTGCATAGAATCCCTGTTTACGGTTTGCTGTGACTGGTGCCGGGAAACAGGCATGGTCTGATTGGCCGGCAAACCTCCAGCCCGAGCAGAGGGGAGACGTGATGTTCGATCTTGTCAGTTCCGCACTTGCCCAGAATGGTGGTCCGGGTCCAGGTCCGGGAGGGGCCAGCGCCACCATGTTGAACATTCTTTTCATGGTGCTGATGTTTGCTGTTTTTTATTTTTTGCTGATCAGACCTCAACAAAAACAACAGAAGCAGCATCGTGACATGATTGCCAATCTGCAACGCGGGGACTCCGTGGTCACCGGCGGCGGCATCCTGGGACGCATCCATCGGGTGGAGGATGACGAGGTGCAGTTGGAGATCGGCGAGGTGGATGTGGGTGGCAAAACCCCCAAACCGGTCCGGGTCCGGGTGCGCAAGAGTACGATTGCCGCTGTCACGGCCAAGAGTGGCGCACCGACAACGGATGCTTCCGCCGGCAAGGACAAGGACAAGAATGCCCAGACGCAAAGTGGCGTCAAGATCGATAAATCGTAACAACCCAACGCAACGGGACGTCAGATTCGCATGCGCCAACTCCCTCTCTGGAAACCGCTTCTGGTTCTGGCGGTCACCCTGATTTCGCTTCTGTACTGCGTGCCATCCATGCTGGGAGGCAAAATGCCGGCCTGGTGGCCGGCATGGCTGCCCTCCCAGGTCGTGCAGCGTGGTCTGGATTTGCAGGGTGGTCTTGCCCTCCTCTACCGCGTCGAGGTGGAAAAGGCCGTGGAACAGACCACGGAAAACCTCATCGACGAAGTGCGACTGGTGCTGCGCACGGAACACCTGACACACCGCACCTTGCAACGGGTGGGTGTCGATACCCTGGAGCTGGGTCTGGGCAGTCCCGCCGACCAGGACAAGGTGCGCCAACCCCTGATCAAGCAGTTGCCGAATGTGGTTGTAACCTGGGTGGCGGACAAAACGGCCTTCCACCTGGTGCTTACCCCGGAATACAAAAAGGAGATCGGACGTTTGGCCCTGGATCAGGCCATCGAGACCATCCGCTCCCGGGTGGATCAGTTTGGTGTGACGGAGCCTACCATCCAGAAACAGGGCGAAGATCGCATCATGATCCAGTTGCCGGGCCTGGATGATCCGGGGCGTGCCAAGAACCTGATCGGACGCACGGCACGGCTGGAATTCAAGATGGTCGATGAAAAGGGCGATCTCGATGCCGCCATCGCCGGTCGCGTTCCTGTCGGCGACATCCTTCTTTACGGGGAACGTGTCGAGCGCGGTAGCCGCAACAAGGTGAAACAACCCTATTTGTTGAAACGGCGCACGGTCCTTACCGGTGATCGTCTGACCGATGCCCGGGCCAGCATCGACCAGCAGCAATACAACGAACCCTATGTGATGATCACCTTCGATCGCCAGGGTGCACGCAAATTTGGTCAGCTGACCGGCGAAAGCGTCGGGCAACGCATGGCCATCATCCTCGACAACAAGGTCTATTCCGCCCCGGTCATCCGCGAGAAAATCGATGGCGGGCGGGCGCATATCAGTGGCGGTTTCACCCCTGAAGAAGCCCATGATCTGGCCATCGTTTTGCGTGCCGGCGCCCTGCCGGCGCCGATCACCATCCTGGAAGAACGGACCGTCGGTCCCACATTGGGCAACGACTCCATTCGCCAAGGATTGGCCGCCACCTGGCTGGGAGGCGCTCTGGTTCTCTTCTTCATGGGATTCTACTACAAGGGATTCGGCATGCTGGCCAACATCGCCGTGGCCGTCAACCTGCTCATCCTCATGGCGGCACTGGCCATGCTCCAGGCCACTCTGACCATGCCCGGCATTGCCGGCGCTGTCCTGCTTCTGGGTATCTCCGTGGATGCCAACGTCTTGATCTTCGAACGCATCCGCGAAGAGTTGCGCCTGGGGAAAAATCCCATGGCCGCCATCGATTATGGCTATGACCGGGCCTTCATCACCATCGTCGATTCCCACATCACCACGCTGGTGACAGCCCTGGTCCTCTATCAATTTGGCACCGGCCCCGTGCGCGGTTTTGCAGTCACCCTCATCATCGGATTGGTGGCTTCCATGTTTACCGCTGTCTTCATGACCCGCGTCAGCGTTGCCATGATCCTGAAGAACCGTCGTCCCAAGAGCCTGAGTATTTAGAGGCATTTGCCACACTTTCAGGACACCTTCGCCCGCCTGGCCAAGGTGTTGCAGCGGATAGCCAGCGGGAGGCAAGAGCGCAGCCATGGAAATGATTCGGAACAAGACCAATATTGATTTCATCGGCATACGCAACTACACCTTTGCCTTTTCTGGTACCCTGATTTTGATCAGTATTCTCTCATTCATCTTTCAGGGATTGAATTTCGGTATCGACTTTGCCGGCGGCACACTCATCCAACTGCGATTTCCGGGTCCTACCAAAATGGAGGAGATCCGTGCGCATGCGGCGGCACTCAATCTTGGTGAGTTGGTCATCCAGGAGTTTGGCAGCAGCGAAGAGGTCATCATCCGCGTCGAACGGCAGATGGAAGGTGAAAAGGTGCAATCGGAACTGGTTGCCAAATTGACCCAGGCGTTGCAACCCCTGGCCGGTACCGGCAAGATCGAGGTGCGCCGGGTGGAGTATGTCGGACCCCAGGTCGGCAAGGAGTTGACCTGGAAAGGTCTCCTGGCCGTCTTTTACTCTCTGTTTGCGATTCTGGCCTATGTGGGATGGCGGTTCGAGTTTCGCTTCGCTCTTGGGGCCGTCATTGCCCTATTCCATGACGTGATCATCACCGTGGGCTATTTTTCCCTCTTTCATAAAGAGTTTACCCTGGTGGTCGTGGCTGCGGTCCTGACCGTCATCGGTTATTCCATCAACGATACGATCGTTATTTTTGATCGTATCCGCGAGGAGATGAAGCGTTTGCGCAAACAGCCTTTGCCGGTCATCATCAATGCCGCTGTCAACGAAACCCTCTCCCGCACCCTGATCACCTCCTTGACGGTCGTTCTGGTTCTGATCTCTCTGTTGCTGGTCGGTGGCGAGGTGATCCGGGATTTCTCGGTGGCCCTGTTCATTGGCGTGGTGTTCGGCACCTACTCCTCCATTTTTGTGGCCAGTCCCATCGTGATTCTCCTGGAAAAACGCGCTTCCTCCCAGACCCCTGTCGTGGAGGCAGGCCATGGCTGACGATGATGATATGCACATGCGCCACCAGGTGGTCGAAAGTGGCTTCTCCCCGGAAGATGATCAGCTCCATGCTGCGGCTCTGGAGACCATTCGTCACGAGTTGGCACAGGGGCGCACCTTTGCCTGGCTGGAGAAAAACCTCCGCCTCAAGGATCCGGAAATATTGCGCATTGCCCTGGATGACTTTCTCAAGATTGCCATTGCCGAGCGCCATTTCAATGGCAAGGAGAGTCTGAAGGTCTTGGCAAAATCCTTGCGTGTGGATGTGGCACGTCTCGTCGCCGCCAAAAAAGAGATGCTTGAGGATGTCAAGGATGCCTCCATCAAGGTTTATCACTTGACAAAGGAAATGGCCGCATCCAACCATGGCCCGACGGATTCAAAACAGCATTGAAGCAGGGTGAGGATCTGAAAAGGTGGCGCGCATTCTGGTCATCGACGACGATATCGGCGTTCGGGCACTCATGCGTGTCATCCTGGAGGATGCCGGGCATGTGGTTGTCGAGGCCCCCAACGGGCGGTTGGGCATCAAACGCTACCGTGAAAATCCCGCCGATCTGGTCATCACCGATATGGTCATGCCGGAAAAAGATGGCGTCGAGGTGATCGTTGAATTGATGGAGCAGGACACCACCATCAAGGTTGTTGCCATGTCGGGTGGTGGCCGTGGTCTGGAGGCAGATTACAATCTCGGTATCGCCAAAGATTTCGGCGCCGTGCGTACCCTGGCCAAGCCCTTCTCCCGGCAACAGGTGTTGCAGGTGGTCAAGGATCTTCTGCCTCCCTGAACAAACGGCAAACAGGCAGGAATCCGGAGAGGTCATCCTGTTGTGGCATCGCGATGTCCAGTCGCGGCTTTATGTGGCTATACACAGCTATACACGGCTATGCACATGTGTATAGAACCTACACACATGTGCATAGACTACGGCATGCGTGTATAGATTGCATGGCGAAGTGTGCCGCTTTAGGCATGCGCCGTTGTTGCTACCGGCGGTGGTCTTTGTTTTTTTCCACGAAATGTTGCAGTTCCAGATCAAGAGTTTCCATGGCTTCATTGACGGCGGCAACCACTGTGGCGGACTCTTTCTTGGCGGTCAGGGTATTGCCGGAGACGTTGACGACGGCGGTCACTTCGGCGCGGCCTTCATTTTTGTGCGCATTTTTTTGCACGGTCACCCGGGCGTGCGTGATCGGACCGAAACGGCGGTCCATGGCCTCCATGCGTTTCTGGATGCGTTCCCGCAACTCGTTTCCCAACTCTACATTGCGACCTTCAAGTTTGATATCCATGGATTCTCCGCTTCTTGTCCATCCAGATGGGTCGTGCTTCGCAGCAGGGCGATAATAATTGATTATACCACCTTTTGCAGATCGTATTCCAGGATGCCTTCAGCCCCGAGTCCCTTGAGCTTGGGGATGAGGTCGCGCACCAGGCTGCGATTGACGACT
>PEAJ01000112.1 GCA_002753495.1 Magnetococcales bacterium HA3dbin3
GGTTGCCGTCCCCCCTTCTTGGGTTGCAGGGGGGAGCGGTGGGCGGTTCACCCGGGGTTGGTCCCCGGGGTCGACCGTGCGGGCGTGGAATTGTGGACAGAAAAGAGGAGAGGCGGGCGGACCGGGGGCAATCGACCCGGCCCGCCCGTTTGTTTTTCGGGTGGTCTGTTGGGGGATGCTGTCCCTATTCTTCCAGTGCCACGACGCGCGTTCTGGCGCGTTGTCGTGCCAGCGTGGCCAAGTGGTGGTGGTGGGTCAGAAAGAGCACCTGGGTCGATTCCGCCAATTGCAGCAGCAGATCGAACCCCGCCGCCGCGCGCGCGTCGTCGAAGTTGACAAAAAGGTCGTCGGCGATGAAGGGCAGGGGCTCGTGGACGCGATTGTACGCCTCGATGATGGCCACGCGCAGGGCGAGGTAGAGCTGATCCTGGGTGCCATCGCTCATGCCGCTGACCGGGCAGGTGGTGTTGTTGGCGCGCAGACCGAACAGGATCGGGGTCTCCTCGCGGTCGTACTCGGCGTGAAAGCCGATGAATCGGCCGCAGGTCAGGCGGGAGAAAAGTCGACCGGCGCGTTCAAGAATCGGCCCCTGTCGCTCCTGGCGATAACGGTCGATGCCTGTCGCCAGGAGAAATCCGGCTGCGCGCAGGACCATCCATCGGTGGGCGAGTCCTTGCAGGCGATCGAGGGCATCGCGGCCATCCTGGTTGGCGGCGGCAGCCCCGCGACCGGTGACCAGTTCCGCCATGCCTGAACGCAACGCCTGAACGCGCTCTCCGGCACGGCCGCTGGCGGCAAACAACGTCTCCTGGTGCTGTGTCAATTGGTCGATCTCGACCCTGACCTGTTCGGGATCGGCCGCCGCTGCCTCGGCCGTGGCCTGGTCGAGCGACAGGCCGTCTGCTTCAGCGATCAGGTGTTGCCGCAGCGCGTCGGCCCGTTGCTGCAATGCGCGTTTGCGCTCTGATTGGGTCAATATCGTCGCTAACGCATCCTCGGTCGCCACACCGGCTTGATCCCGCAAAGAGTCCAGGATCGTCCTGGCCTGGGTGATGGCGGCGTCGGTTTGCCGGAGAAGCGCCGTGGTCTGGGTCATGCGTCGTTGCAACTCCCGCTTGCGCTGGGCACGCTCGCGGTGCAGGGTCAGGGTGTCGAACAGCTCCTGTGCCAGAAGCAGAGGATCCTTGCCGGTATCGGCGGTATCGGCGTCAATCGGTGCAAGCGCCAATTCCACCGCCGCCGTGCGCACCCAGCGCGTCAGGTGTTCCTCCTCCTGACGCATGCCGGCCATGCGTTCCTCGAGATCGCGACGTTGGGTCGCCTCCTGCCGAATTTCGCGCCAAACGGTCAGGGCTGGACCAGCAACCTCGATGGTGACCTCTCCCGTCAGACCAATCGTTTGTACGGCCGGCAGCCATTTTTCCCGCAACGCGTCTTGCCGTTTCGTGACCTCGGCCAAGCGTCGGGTTTCCCGTTGCAATATGGCCTGGCAACGCCCCTGTTCATCGAGCAGGGCCGACCAGGATGATTGTGCCCGCTCCAGCCGTTCGATGACCTCCTGTGCCTGGCGCATCCGCAGGGCGAGGTTTGACGCGTCGATCTGAGGGGGCGCTAGGGGGGCGAGTGTTTGCGCCAGGAGTAATTCTGCTTTCGCTAACGCCTCTTGCAAGGATTCGGCCTCGACACGAGCGGCTGCCGCCTCTTCCCACAGGCGCAGAATGGCTTCACGTCGGGTCATCCAGGCGGTCATTTCCGCCGGTTGGCCAGGCTCCGCGGCCAAGAAGGTCCAATTCCGCCGCCACTGTTCCAGGTCCACCGCATGCATCTGTTGGGCAGCTTGCAACTCCCTGGTTGCATCATCCCGTTCCTGTTCAATGCGCCGCAACTCCTGCATCAGGGCGGCGTGACGTGCCAGCCGGTCGGCTTCGACCACGCGCCGATCCGCCAGCTGATCGGCGATAAGCAGCTGGCGCAGGTAGTGTTCTGCCACCAGGGCTGGCGTTGCCCCTTCCCGTGGGGGTTGTCCGGCCACGAGCCAGCCGTACAACTGGTGCCAGAGGCGATCGCGCGCGGCACGGGCATCGGCAATCGCCTCTGGCGTGGGCAGGGTGGTCTCGGTCGCAAGCCCGGCCAGGGCCTCGGTCTTCAGCCGATGCTCCTGCGTCAGGGTATCGAGACGCTCATGCATGCGCTCCAGCAGTCGCGCGTGGAGCTCAAATTTCCTGGCAAAATGCTGCACGGTCGCGGCAACCGGTACGGCAACCCGCGCCAGTTGCGAAACATCGTCGCGCCAGAGAGGAAGCTGATCCAGGGATTCCTGAATTTGACGTTCCAGTGTGGTGATGCTCCGTCGTAACCGTGCCAGTTGTCCGGGCAGGTCGCCTTGGGAGCGCGCATGCTCAAGGGCCAGGCGCAAAGGGGTGCAATCGGGAGGCGGGGATTGACAGGCGAGGCTTTCCTGGATGCGCATGCGTTCGGTTTCGGCCTCCGAGACGCGTTCGCGGGCGCGTTTTTCCTCGGTATCGAGTCGGGTTGCCTCGCCGATCAACCGCTGTACCTCCTCCAGGAGCAGCCCTGATGGCAGATGCCGCACTACCGCATCGGCACCCCAGGCGTGGCCGAGATCGCGTGCCAACTGCTCCAGGCGGTTATTGCATCGTTGCCACTGTCCAAGCAGGCCGGGCAGATCCTTGCGCGCCTTGATCACCGCGCCACGTCCTTCGTGAATGGCCAGGATTTCGTCGGCGCGGGCGAGGAGGGCAAGGTTTGGCAGCAATGCCTGCGCCTCTTTTTCGATCGTGCGGAGATCGTTTTCCTGTTCCTGGTGTCGTTCGTGGCCGCGCTGTGTTTGCTCTAACGCCTGTCGAAACCGGACCGGGGCATCTTTTGGCAGCAGCGGCACCGTGGCCAGTGAGGTCAGCTCTGTCTCGATCGTTTTCAACTCCTGCCATGGGGGCAGGGTACGGCGCAGTCGTTCCAGACGGTTGCGTTCGGCCAGGAGCTGGCGTGAGGTGGCAAGAATCTGGTTTTGTTCCTCTTCCGCCGCGGTCAGCGCATGCTGTGCCTCTTGCCACTCACCGACACCGACCAGCAGCTGGTTGACTTTGCGCCGGGCCTCCTGCCAGGCGTCCAGCGCCTGGTAGAACGGCAGCGCGCTGCGTCGTCGTGCGGTGTAGATATACCTGGCCTCTTCGTTGAGAGAGGCGAGGAGGGTTACCAGGTCGTGCATGCCGCCGGCGGCCCCGAAGATCATCTCTCCCAGGCGTCCTTCGGCCTTGAGCATTTGCTCTCCCCCGGCGCGCAGGGTCTCCTGGCTGAGACCGAAAAGGTGATCGAACAAGGGACGATCAGCATCGCCGAGAAAGGGGTGCAGGACCGCATCGGGCAGGGGTTGCCCTTGTTGATCCTGCAACGAGGGGCCGCGGCGCTTGACCCTTTGCAAATCGATGCGTTCACCACGGCTGTTGATCAGGGAGGCCCCGAGCTGCAAGGCATCGTAGCGGTGAATGAAATTGTGTGGTGTGCGTTCGGGGATGCCGAAGAGCAGATCGCTGATGGCGGTGCGCAGCGTTGACTTGCCGGCCTCATTTTGCCCGAGCAGAACGACCAGATCCGCCCCCCGACCTTGCGCGATATCAATCTCGGTGCTGGTGAAACGGCCGTAGCGGGTCAAGAGCAGGCGGTCGATATACACAAATCACCCCGCTTCCGGTCCGCCGAGGCGATAGGCCAGCAGGGCCAGGGCCTCTTCGAGAAGGGCCGCCCATGCTTCCTGGGGCAGGGTGGCGTCGGCGGCCTGGGCTGGTCTAGCCGGGGCTGGGAGTCGTTGCAACATCTCATTAAATTCTGCCTGAAGTTCCGTAAGCGCTGACGGATCGTTAGCCATATCGCGCACGACGCGCAGGAGGGTTCCGGTTTCATCCTGGCGTTCGGAGCCTATCCCCGCTGCCTGTTCCAGGCTGGTTGCAACCCGAACTTTTTCGATCCAGATGCCCGCGCCGACCAGATCAACTTTTGCCTGACAGGCGGCGATCAGGGCGTCCGGGTCTCCATGTAAGGATCCGTGCAGAGGGGTGCGTCCCTGGAACACCACGCGCAGGCACAAGGGGTGGCCTGGATCTCTTTGCCACACCTCGCGGCAGGCTTGTTCCACTCCGGCCAGGGCAATTTCCAGGTCGGTTGCGCCCTCCAGATCGACTGGCAGCACCTCCCAGCGGAAAAGGTCCACCGCCTCGAAATGCATGTCGCGCACCCGACCGTCGTTAGCGGTTACGAGCATAAACCCCTTTGGACCGGTCTCGCGGATGTTGCGCCCCTGAAGATTGCCCGGAAAGACGACAGGGGGTTCGGTGTGGAGAATTTCCCGGGCGTGGACATGGCCGAGGGCCCAGTAGTCGTACCCCTTGGTGATCAGGTCGGCCAACGCGCAGGGGGCGTAGGGTTCATGTCCCTCGCGGCCGCTGGCGGCGGTATGCAGCAGACCGATGTTGAAAAAACCTGGTTCTGGCGGGGGATAGTGCGGCAGGAGGTTGTCGGTGATTGCTCGGGTGCCGAAACTCATGCCATGGACGGCAACCCGCAACCCCTCCAGACGATGGGTCTGGCAACGCTGGTGGGAAAAAAGGTGGACGTTGGGTGGCAGGGGCAGGGAGCGGGAAATCTGGCTGACGGCATCATGATTGCCGTGCAAAAGAAACACCGGGATGTCCGCCCGTTGCAGGCGACTGGCCTCGGCGGCGAAAAAGAGCCCGGTGTTGAAGTCGCGCCAATCGCCATCGTACAGATCCCCGGCGATGAGGAGAAAATCTACCGCCTCCGCCAGGGCATAATCGATCATGCGCGTAAAGGCGCGGCGCGTCGATGCAACCAGGGCGTCGCGCGGCACCCCGGGGCGCGGCGCCAGGCCGGAAAAGGGAGTGTCGAGGTGGATATCGGCGCAGTGGATGTACTTCATAAGCCTTGACCGGGGATGATCGGATTTTGCTTTCCCAGCACGTGGCAGCGGGCCTATGCTCAGCGGATACCTTAGGGATGGCTTCAGGCCTTGTACAGGGCGCGTCGATGAGTATTCGTGAGATTCCCTACAATTACACCTCGTTTTCTGACCGGGAGGTGGTGATTCGCTTCCTGGGCGCGCCGATGTGGGAGCATCTGAATGCGCTGCGTTCCAAGCGCCATACCGGTCGCTCGGCGCGCATGTTGTTCGAGGTACTGGGTAACTTGTGGGTGGTATCACGCAATCCGTTTTTGCAGGATGATCTCGCCGACAATCCGCGACGCCTTGCCAATCTGTTGACGACCTTGCACACCCGGTTGCAACAAATCGATGAACGTGCCGCCGGCAATCCGTTGGTCGAAAGCCTGGTGGTCAAGACGCGGGAGGCGGTTGACCGGTTTGAGGCGGAGTTGTCGGGACAGCGCGCGTTTCGACAGGAAATTTTGCACCGATTGGGGGCGTCGGGCATACGCCGCGACAACATCGACTTCAGCGGCATTGCCCGCGTCGCCCAGGTGACCGATGCCACCGATTGGCGCGTTCACTACCCGACGGTAGTGTTGACCCCGGATTGCGAGGAGGAGCTGCTTCCCCTGGTGCGGGGGTGTATCGATCTTGGCCTGACCATCATTCCACGCGGTGGTGGCACCGGCTATACCGGTTCCGGCATCCCCCTTTTTTCCCAAACCGCGGTGATCAACACCGAAAAGCTCGATCATGTGCGTCCGGTGACCCTCACGCACCTGGAGGGGCAAAGGGATGATGTCGCTACCATAACCGTCGGTGCCGGAGCCGTTACCCGCCAGGTTGGACTCGCAGCCGAGGCGGCTGGCTACGTTTTTGCCGTTGATCCGACCTCGCAGCAGGCCTCGACCATCGGCGGTAACATCGCCATGAACGCCGGCGGCAAGAAGGCGGTGCTGTGGGGGACGACCCTGGACAACCTCCTCTCCTGGCGCATGGTGATGCCGGATGGCCACTGGCTGCGGGTGACGCGTCTGCGCCACAATCTGCGTCGCATCCACGATGAACCTCAGGCGCAATTTCGCCTCGCACGCCTCGCCGATGATGGCCAGACGGAGGTGGGGGCGGCGACGATCCTCACCCTGGCGGCGGGCGACATTCGCAAGCCCGGTCTGGGCAAGGATGTGACCAACAAATTTTTAGGCGGGTTGCCCGGGGTGCAGAAGGAGGGGTGCGATGGCATTGTCGCCGATGCCACCTTTGTTCTTCATCGCATGCCGGCGCAAAAGCGCACGGTTTGTTTGGAATTTTATGGCGCTGATCTCGATCACGCCGTTAGCGCTATCGTTGAGGTGAAACGCTACCTCGATCACCACCCAAGCGTGGTGTGCGCAGGTCTTGAGCACCTGGACGAACGCTACCTGCGCGCGGTCGGCTATACCCCAAAAGCACCACGCAACACCCGCCCGAAAATGCTCCTTCTGGCCGACCTCGCCGGAGAGGAGGCGGAAGCCGTCGACCAGGCGGCGGCGGAGGTGGTCAACCTGGCAGTCGTGCGCGAAGGCAGCGGCTTCATTGCCAGCAGTCCCGAGGCACGCGCCGGCTTTTGGGCCGATCGCTCGCGCGTGGCAGCGATCGCCGCCCATACCAACGCCTTCAAAATCAATGAAGACGTGGTCATTCCCCTGGAGAGCCTCGCCGCCTACAGCCGGGGTGTCGAGCGCATCAACATCGAACAGTCGATCGCCAACAAGCTGCAAATCCTGGCGGCGGTCGAGGCCTTTCTGGCCAGTGATCGTTTGAAGCAGTTCCTGCCCTCCCGTCAGGAGAGCGGTGTTGAAGGGGAGGCGATCCTGGCGGGGCAGATCAAGGCCGCCCTCGATCTGCTCGCCACGGTCGCGCAACGCTGGCGCGCGCTTCTCGATGGCCTTGATCGCCCAGTCGGCGATCCAACATTGTCGGCACACATCTTCCCCGAGGGCACGCCGCTTGAGGGACCGATCATCCGCCTCCTGCTGCGCCGCGAACTTGTCATCTCTTACCGACGTGAACTGGAGCGCCCACTCAAACACATCCTGAGCGGTGAATTTTGGAGCACGGTGCGACAGGAGCTGGATGCCATTCATGCGCGCACACGGTCGAGCCGGTTGTTCGTTGCCCTGCACATGCATGCCGGCGATGGTAACGTCCACACCAACATTCCGGTCAACTCGAACGACTACGCCATGCTTGGCGCGGCGGAGGAGATCGTCGACCGCATCATGAAACTTGCCCGCGAACTGGGCGGGGAGATCTCCGGTGAACATGGCATCGGTCTGACCAAACTGAAATACATGGATCCGGAGAAGCTTGCAGCCTTTGCCCGTTACAAGGCAACGGTGGACCCGCATGGTCGCTTCAACCGTGGCAAGTTGTCGGCTGACGGTGGTCTGGAGTTGGCCTACACCCCCTCACTGCGACTCGTGCAGCAGGAGGCGCTCATCCTGCGCGAAAGCGAGTGGGGAGGATTGAACGATGACGTTCGCAACTGCCTGCGTTGTGGCAAGTGCAAACCGGTCTGCACGACGCATGTTCCACGTGCATCCTTGCTCTATGCGCCGCGCAACAAGATCCTTGCCATGGGATTGATCATCGAGGCCTTTCTTTATGAGGAGCAGACGCGGCGTGGCGTCTCCACCCGCCACTTCGACATCCTGAATGAACTGGCCGATCATTGCACGATCTGCCATCGATGTTCCGTTCCCTGTCCGGTCAATATTGACTTCGGACGGGTGACGATCCGCATGCGCGAGGCCTTGCAACGCCAGAAAAAGAAGCGGGTCGCCTGGGCCGGGCGTCTGGCGCTGGAATTTTTGACCCTCACCGATCCGCGTGGCATCGACTGGGTGCGACGCATTTTTCTGCGTTGGGGCTATGCCGGTCAACGTCTTGCCTTCCGTTGGCGACAACGCCTGTATCCGAGCCCAATCCTAAGGTTGCCACCCGCCTCGAACGAGAAGCCCCCGCCGGCGATGCAGGTGTTGCATCTTCTCGAAACGCCACTACCGGAACGGTTGCCGCGTTATCCCCTACGCGCGTGGTTGGGGATTGACAACCCTGATGCCATTCCCCTGTTGCGCGATCCAGCCAAGGTGGGGGAGCGCAGCCCGACGGTTTTTTACTTTCCGGGTTGTGGTTGCGAACGGCTGTTCAGCGACATCGCGCTGGCGGTTCTTGCCCTGTTGTACGAACAGGGGGTGCAGGTGGTTTTGCCGCCGCGTTATGCCTGTTGCGGTTTCCCCCAGAACGCCTCTGGTGATCCGACCCTGGGGCGCCAGATCAGCACCGGCAATCGGGTGCTGTTTCATCGCCTGGCCAATGCTTTGAGCTACCTGGCGATCCGGGAGGTTCTCGTCTCTTGTGGTACCTGTCTGACACAGCTGCGAGGCTACGAGTTTGAGCGCATCTTCCCCGGTTGCCGTCTTCTTGATTGTCACGAATACCTGATGGAGAGGGGGTGGTCGCTCACCGGAGTGCCGACGGAAGAAGGTGCGCATGCGGTACCGCTTCTGTTTCACGACCCCTGTCACGCGCCAACGCGCCTATACCCCGGGGTGCAGGTGGCGGAGAGGCTTTTGGGTGAACAGTGTCTGGCG
>PEAJ01000113.1 GCA_002753495.1 Magnetococcales bacterium HA3dbin3
GGTAACGCTTCGAGGCCCTGGGTGCTGCCTGGTGGGGCGCCACCCACCTGACGTTGCCCCTCCCCGCCCGGGAGGATGTCATCATGCCACGCATCCGTGCCTTCGGGTCGCGACCCCCGCTTGCACAGCACGCCGCCCTGGTTGCCTTCAAGGAGGTCGATCGGCGTCCGCCATGTCCGGATGATGCCTGCATCCTCGGTCTCGATGTCGGATCGACCACGACCAAGGCGGTTCTGCTACGACTTAAGGATCAGGCGTGGTTGGCCTCGGTTTATCTGCGCACCAACGGCGACCCGATTGCCGCCGCGCGCGCCTGCTATCGGGCGATCGCCGAACAGATCAGCGCGGCCCTCCCCCCAGGCACCGGGGTGCGGATCACCGGCCTCGGGGTGACCGGTTCCGGGCGTCAGCTTGCCGGGCTGCATGCCGGAACCAACGGCATCATCAACGAGATCATCGCCCACGCCACGGCGGCGACCTTTTTCGACCCGAAAGTGGAGACCCTGTTCGAGATTGGCGGTCAGGATGCCAAATTCACCCGCCTTGCCCATGGCGTGCCGGTCGACTATGCGATGAACGAGGCCTGCGCCGCCGGAACCGGTTCCTTCCTCGAAGAGGCGGCCTGGGAGAGCCTCGGCGTCCCCCTGACCGATATCGCCGATGTTGCCCTGCTTGGTACGCGCATCCCGGAGTTTAGCGACCAGTGTGCCGCCTTCATCGCTGCCGACATCAACGATGCCATCCACACCGGCTGCACACGCGCGGAGATCGTCGCCGGCCTCGTCTACGCCATCGGCATCAACTATCTCAACCGGGTAAAGGGTCAACGGCCGATCGGGCAGCGCATCTTCATGCAAGGGGGGGTCTGCTACAACCGCGCCGTGCCGCTGGCGATGGCCGGGTTGCTTGGTGTGCCGATCGTCGTGCCACCGGAACCGGGTTTGATGGGCGCCTTCGGCGTCGCCTTGCAAATCGCCGAACGTCTGGCCAGTGGGGCGCTGATCCCGGCGAACATTGACCTGGCCGACCTCGCCGCCAAGGGGGTGACCCTCACCCGCGGCTTTTATTGTCCCGGCACGCGCGAGGTCTGCGACCGCCACTGCGCGATCGCCGTGTTTGCCATCGATGGTCATCGCGTCCCCTTTGGCGGCGCCTGCAACAAATACGTCAAGACCCGACAAGGGGGGCGGATCGAGCGTCGTGCCTTCGATCACCTCGCCGAACGTCTGGAGCGTCGCGCCGCCCACGACGATACGACAAGCGGAGTCGCGCGCGGGCGCGTGGGGATCAACCGCAGCTTTCTCGTTCACCACCTCCAGCCGCTCTACACCCACTTTTTCGCCGCCCTCGGCTGGCAGCCACTCCTGCCCGAAACCTGCTCCGCGACCGGCATCGAACGACGCAACGCCGCATTCTGTTATCCGGCAGAGCTGGCGCACGGCTATTTCCACACCCTTCTCAGCATGGAAAACCCGCCGGAGTACCTGTTTCTGCCGCACGTGCGTGCCGTGCCTGCGCAACCCGGGCACACCTTCTCCCAGGTGTGTCCGTTGGTGCAGGCGGAACCCGCCTACTTGCAAGCCGCCTTTCGCCCGGAACTGGATGCCCTGCGCGCACGCGGTGTGCGCCTGTTGACTCCTCTGCTCGACCTGACTGCCGGCTTGCAGGAGGCTGCTGCGCCGCTGATCACCATCGCCGCGGAGATGGGCATTCCGGCTGCACGCGCGCAGGCGGCGTTCGCGGCGGCGCGCGACCAGCAGCACGCCTGGGAAGAAGAACTCCGCCGCATCGGTGACCACCTTCTTGCCACGCTGGAACGGGAGCCGGACGCGATCGGCATCGTCCTTTTCTCACGCCCCTATGGCGGGCTCGCCGCCGAGGCCAATCTGGGGATCCCCGGCAAGATTGCCAGTCGTGGCGTACATGTCCTGTCGTTTGACATGCTGCCGCCGGCCCCCGACCCGGCGCAACCGAACATGTACTGGGGCATCGGGCAACGTCTGTTGCAGAGTGCCCGCTTCGTCGCCGATCATCCACGCCTGTTCGGGGTGTTTATCACCTATTTTGGCTGTGGCCCGGACTCCTTTCTGCTCGGCTACTACCGCGACCTCATGGAACAGGCGCGCAAACCGACCCTGGTGCTCGAACTTGACGGCCACACCGCCGATGCCGGTCTGGAGACGCGCATCGAGGCCTTTCTCGACGTGGTGGCCGCGCGCCAACGCCACCCCGCTGCGGCAAAACCGCTGGCAGCGGTCTCATCTTACCCGCCGGCCGATGCGGCAAAACCGCTGGCAGCGGTCTCATCTTACCCGCCGGCCGACAACGCGGATGCAACCCCATCACCAGCGTCACATTTGCCCCCGGCGCGCCTCTTCTTTCGTCGCGGCCGCGCCTGGATCACCACCTCGGAGGGGGTCGACCTTCCGGCCGACGATCCTCGGGTCAAGGTGCTCATCCCCTGGGTCGGGCGCTTTTTCACCGACGCCCTGGCCACGGCACTGCGCCTCTCCGGCCTGCGGGCGGTCGCCCAGCCGGAGAATGACGCGACCGTCCTGCAATGGGGCCGTTCTCACCTTTCGGGCAAGGAGTGCCTTCCCCTCACCCTGACCACCGGCATGTTGCTGCAATACCTGGCCCGCCGCGATGATCCCGCGGAGGTGACGGTCTACTTCATGCCCACCGCCTCCGGGCCCTGTCGCTTCGGACAGTATGCCGTCTTCATGGAAGGTCTCATCCGCCGACTGGCCATCCCCAACGTTGCCCTGCTGTCGCTCACCTCGGAGAACGCCTACGCTGGTCTGGGGACGCGCTTTTCCCGTCTCACCTGGTGGGGGATACTCCTGGCCGACATGTTCGAGGAGATGCGCGCCGTGCTCCTCGCCAACGCACGCGACCCACAGCGGGGGGTGGCGGTGTTGCAAGAGGAGTGGGAGATGCTCCTTGCCGCCCTCGCCACCGGCACCCTCGCCGCCCTGGAGAAACAATTGGCCGAAACGGCACGCCGCTTGGCAACGATCCCGCAGCGTCGCCCCCTGACAGAGGTGCCGCTGATTGCCCTTTCCGGGGAGATCTACGTCCGGCGCGATCCCTTCGCGCGCGGGCATCTGGTGCAGCGCCTCGCCGAGCGCGGGTTTGCCACCCTTTGCACCGGCATCGCCGAGTGGGTTCACTACTCCGATCACCTGGTGGAGAAGGGACAGGTTGATTACCGCCTCTCCGCCTGGGAGAAGGTGCTCTTTCGACTGCAAAAAGGGGTGATGGCGCGCGACGAACGGCGTTTGCGGCAACGGCTGGTCGGGTCGGGGCTGCTTCCGTTTGCGCCGGCGCCATTGACGGCAATCCTGCGTGCCGGCGCGCGCTTCATTTCGCCCGAATTGGCCGGCGAGGCGATCCTCACTGTCGGCGGCAATTTGCTTGAAGTTGCCACGCGTGTGTGCGGGGTCATTGCCATCGGGCCGTTCGGCTGTATGCCCCATCGCATCGCCGAGTCGGTCATGGGCGAGGCGATGACCCCGGAAAGCAAGATCGCCGCCTGCCCGCACGAAACCTCCCTGACCGCGATCCTCGCCGAATTTCCCACCCTGCCGTTTCTGACCATCGAAAGCGACGGCAACCCCTTCCCGCAACGCGTTGACGCCAGGCTGGATGCCTTTTGCCTCCAGGCCGAGCGCCTGCACACAGCCATGCAGCAACAAAGGCAGCAGGTGCAAAAGGTCTCCTGACGCGCGACGCCGCCGCGGCCAGAAACTGGCCTCTCATTAAAGATTGACGGTGTTCCCCTTAAAGATTGATGGTGTTCCCCTTGCCAGGGCATGGCCGCCAGCTGCGTCTCCCCACCCGACCCCTCTTGCCCTATTTTACGCCGGGTGCATAAAGAAAAGGCAACTCCGGGTTGACTCAGGTCAAATCCCGCGAAGAGAGCGCATGCTAGGCTTGTCGGCCAGGGCGGGTTTTTCCCCGCTTTCCGGCCACGATCCACCCGGGCTCCCCGCGAAGTCATGCCGCCGCCGACCCCTGCCCGCCGCGCCTTCTTTCGCCAAAGCCTCCTCGGACTTTCCGCGTTGCTCGGGGCTGGGGCAGTCGCGCTTTGGCCGATCGTCACCAAGGCCTCTCCCCCCCTGCGCCCCCCTGGCGCCAAGCCGGAAAAAGTTTTCCCGGCCACCTGCATCCGTTGCGGATTGTGTCTGCAGGCCTGCCCGGTGCGTGCCATTCATTTGGGTGATGTCGATCTTGGCTTTGGCGTCGGTACGCCCTACATCGCCGCGCGCGCGCAGGCGTGCGGCTTCTCCTGTGAACAGCGCGCTTGCGTCCGCGCCTGCCCGACCGGTGCCTTGGATCGTGGCATCGTCAAGCTGCCTCTGACCCGCTCGCGCATGGGGTTTGCCGTTCTGGTCGATCCCGAACGCTGCTCACAGGTGCGCTCGCGTCCCTTCAAGGGCCTGGTGGGCGGACCACACCCCACCGGGGTTCTGCGTCGCCGCCGGGGTGCGGAATGGGAAAGCCGACCCCTCGCGCAACACCCCTACGATCTCGATGGTCCCTGCGATTTATGCGTGCGCGAATGTCCGGTGCCGTTTGCGATCCGCATCGACACCCCGCCGGAACCCCAAGCCCCTGGCGACAACACCCCACGCCCGATCGTGACGAAAAACTGCCTGGGCTGCGGCGTCTGCGAAATGGTCTGCCCCGCCGACCCCGCCTGCATCCGCATCCAGGCGCGCATGGAACCACCGCCAACGGCCAGCAGCTAGGAACGGTCCCATCATGCCCAAAGCCCAGGAAAGGCAATACACCCCCGAGGCGGCGGCAATTCACGCCAAACGTCGAGAGAACTTTCGCCAGCGTATGCGCGACGCGGTGACGTTGCGCCATGATCACCCCCTGACCCACAGCTGGCGCAAGCGGCGCTGGTTGATCATCCTGCTCGTCAACGGGTTGCTTGTTCTCGGCTTCCGCCTGGAGTGGAACGTCTTACAGGGGACCCTCTCCACCTCACGTCTCTTCGGCCTGACCCTGAGTGAACCCTTTGCCACGCTGCAAATTTTCCTGGCCACGCACACCCTGTCGAGCGACGTTCTTGTCGGTGCCCTGGTGGTCAGCGGGTTTTATATCCTCATTGGCGGGCGTGTCTTTTGCGCCTGGATCTGCCCCTACACCCTGCTTGCGGAGTTGGGGGAGATGCTCCATTTTCACCTGCGCAAAAAGCAATGGATTCGGGAACACACCTTCCCGGCCAACACCCGCTACTGGATGACCGGTCTCTTTGCGCTCCTGGCAGCCGTTAGTGGCTACGCGGTGTTTGAGAACATCTCCACCATGGCCATTTTGAGCCGAGCGCTCGTTTATGGCTCAGGGGCCGCTTTGGCTTGGGTGGGTCTGGTTTTGCTGTTTGAAATCTTCTACTCGCGGCGTGCCTGGTGCCGCTACCTCTGCCCGATCGGGGTGGTGTATCGATTACTCGGGGTATTGTCGCCAATCAGGGTGCATTACTCCATCCAGGCCTGCCATCACGACGGCGCCTGCCGCAAAGCCTGCCCGGTGCTCGGCGGTCTGGAGATCACCAAGGCCGGCCACGCCCCGCGCCTGCTTAACCGCCTAAGCGACAGCTGCACGAGCTGCGGCCGTTGCATCGATGTTTGTCCAACCCATTCTCTGAAGTTTGTTATCGCACCCCCCTGGCCGCGCCCGTTTTTTCTGGCGCGAGACGCGCACGCCCCGCAAACCGGATCAAGACCAGGGCCTGCACCCTGTCAGCGACCCACGGAGGGCGGGGGAGGCGAATCGGAGGCAGCCGGAGGCTCCTCGACAACCGGCGCCGGAACAAAGCGCTCGATCAGCTGAAAGGTGACCAGGCTGAACATCAGGATCAGCAGAAAAAAAATCACCGAACGGTACTCGAAACGGGCGCCACGCCGCCGCTCCAGCGCCTCGATCAAGCGATCCGTCATCAGGTAGAGGGCAACGCCCACCAGCACGAAAATCAGGGATTGCATGCACGTGCCTCGACAATCAGAACAAAGTGAAGGATGGGGTCAGCGCCTGCGCGAACAACACGATGGCCGGTAAAAGGGCGCAGGGCAGACACGGCCGCCCTGCAGACCATACCACGGGGCGCGGCCATAGAAATATTTTTTTCGTTATTGATTCAGGTCAATTCCTTTGCGTTTCTTGTCCCTCAGAATCGCCCGAATTTTTACATTCATCGTAAACGTCGTCTCGCCCATTTGGAGCCAAAAATGCCCAGGAGACTCTCCCCGAAACACGCCATGCTGGCCATGGCCGGATTTTTCGCCGCAACCCTTTTCGCCGGTGTCGGCCACACCGCCGCCCCACCGCCAATGGACGAAAAGGATTTCAACACGGCCAAGCAGATCTATTTTGAGCGTTGCGCCGGCTGCCATGGCGTGCTGCGCAAAGGGGCCACGGGCAAGCCGCTGACTCCGGACATCACGCAGCAGCATGGCAACGACTACCTGACCAACTTTATCACCTACGGCTCTCCCAACGGCATGCCCAACTGGAGCGAGACCTTGACCAAGGAGCAGGTCGCTCTGCTTGCCAACTACCTCCAGCAGCCACCGCCGCTGCCGCCTGAGTTTGGCATGAAGGACATCAAGGGCACCTGGAAAGTCATCATCCCGCCCGAGAAGCGTCCGACCAAGCAGATGAATAAGCTTGATCTGGAGAATCTTTTCTCGGTCACGTTGCGTGACGCCGGGGAGGTTGCCCTGATTGACGGCAACTCCAAGGAGATCGTGACGATCATCAAGACCGGCTATGCGGTGCATATCTCCCGTCTCTCCGACTCCGGCCGCTATCTCTACGTGATTGGCCGCGATGCCAAGATCAACCTGATCGACCTCTGGATGGAGAAACCCGACAACGTAGCCGAAATCAAGATCGGCATGGAGGCCCGTTCGGTGGAGACCTCCAAGTATAAAGGTTGGGAAGACAAACTGGCGATCGGTGGTTCATACTGGCCGCCCCACTTCGTCATCATGAAGGGGGACACCCTGGAGCCGATCAAGATTGTCTCGACACGCGGCACCACGGTTGATACCCAGGATTACCATCCGGAGCCTCGGGTGGCGGCGATCGTCGCTTCGCACGAGCACCCGGACTTCATCATCAACGTCAAGGAGACCGGCAAGGTGTTGATGGTCGACTACTCCGACCTCAACAACATGAACATCACGACAGTCGAAGCGGCCCCCTTCCTCCACGATGGTGGCTGGGATTCGACCCATCGTTACTTCATGACCGCCGCGAACAAGTCGAACAAGGTGGCAGTGATCGACTCCAAGGAGCGCAAACTGGCCAAGATGGTCGATGTCGGTGGCATTCCCCACCCGGGGCGTGGTGCCAACTTTGTCGACCCGAAGTTCGGCCCAGTGTGGGCAACGAGTCACCTCGGGGATGAGAGCATCGTCCTGATCGGCACCGACCCGGCCAAGCACCCGGAGAGCGCCTGGAAGGTGGTGCGTACCCTTAAGGGGCAAGGCGGCGGCTCACTCTTCATCAAGACCCATCCCAAGTCCAAGAACCTCTGGGTGGATACCCCGCTCAATCCCGATGGTGACACCTCCCAGTCCATCGCCGTCTACGACCTGACCAACCTCGAAAAGCCCTTTGAGGTGCTGCCGATCGCCAAGATGGCCGGCGACCTGGGCGAAGGGGTCAAGCGCGTCGTGCAACCAGAGTACAACAAAGACGGCAGCGAAGTGTGGTTCTCGGTCTGGAATGGCAAGACCCAGAAGTCGGCCATCGTCGTGCTCGACGACAAGACCCGCAAGCTGAAAAAGGTGATCACCGATCCGCGCCTGATCACCCCGACCGGCAAGTTCAACGTCCTGAACACGATGCGTGACATCTACTAGGACAAATCCCCGCCGCGTCAAAGGCGGTCATCCCGGCTGTCGCGCACTCCCCGTTTTGGGTGCGGTGCGCGACAGCCCGCCGATGCGGGTGCTGTTTTGAAAAAGATCCATTTTTATCAAATTGCTGTTCTCCTTGCCTTGTGGCTTGTAAAATCCATCGGAGTCGCCACCGCCGCCGACCTTTCTGCCTCCCGGCGTGCCGAACTGGACAATCTCCTGAAGCAGGATTGCGGCTCCTGCCACGGCCTGACCCTCAAAGGGGGATTGGGGCCGCCCCTGACCCCGGAGGCGCTGGCCGACAGGTCGGTGGCGCTGCTTGCCGAAACCATCGCCCACGGTCGTCCGGACAATGCAATGCCGCCGTGGGGACCCCTCCTGTCAGCCGACGACATCCACTGGCTGGCCGAACGCTTAAAGCGCGGAGAACCCGTACCATGAACCCCCGCCGGTGGCAAAGACCCTGGTTACGGTTGCTGATCGGTTCCGCCTTGCTGACCCTGGTCGGCTGTGCGGCCCCACGCGGCACCGGTGATCTCGCGCTGGTGATCGAGCGCGCCGCCGGCAGCGTGCAGGTGATTGACACCAGCAACCGCGCCCTTATCCATCGTGTCGCCGGCCTTGGCGATCTGTCACATGCGTCGGTGGTCTATGCCCGCGATGGACGTTTTGCCTTTGTCTTTGGTCGGGATGGGGGCTGATC
>PEAJ01000114.1 GCA_002753495.1 Magnetococcales bacterium HA3dbin3
CGCCGGCACTTCGCAGCCGCTCTTCGAGTTGGCGGCCGATCTGGTCACGCGTCCTCTCACCTTGCTGGTGGGTCCGGAGGGAGGTTGGAGCGATCAGGAGCGTGACGAGCTGCGGGCAAGTGGCGCCATGGCCGTTGCCCTGGGTGGGCGCATTCTGCGTACCGAGACGGCCGGCATGGCCGCCCTGGCGGTGTTGGCCGCCGCCGAAGGGGCCTTTACTCCGGAGACGGATTTGTGGAGTATAGACGGATTTTGAGTGGTCACGCGGAAGGCACGACGACGATGCCGAACCTGAGGAGAGGGCGATGACGTGGAGCAACAACAGCGGCGGTGGTCCGCAACGGCCGTGGGGTCAGGGACCCAGGCCACCCCAGCCGCCCGACATGGAGAAGGTTTACCAGATGTTCCGCGAGCGGTTTGGCGGCAACATGGATGGCAAACGCCTCTGGCCCATGGCCTTCGGGGTCGCCCTGGTCGTTTGGCTGGCTACCGGCATCTACGTTGTCAGCCCGGACGAAGAGGGCGTGGTCGTGCGCTTTGGTCGCTACATCGAGAGTACCAATCCGGGTCCGCACTACCATCTTCCCTATCCGATCGAAGAGGTCTACAGGCCGAAGGTGACCCAGGTGCGACGCATCGAGATCGGCTACAGTACCGCGCGTGGCCGGTCGGCGGTCAAGGTGGCCGCCGAGTCCCTTATGCTGACTGGCGATGAGAACATCATCGACATCGCCATGAGCGTACAATACCGGGTGAGCAATGCCGCCGACTCGCTTTTCAACGTGCGCAATCCCCCACGCGACCCGAGCAATGTCGTGCATAACGTCGCCGAAACCGCCATCCGCCAAGTGATCGGCCGCAACAGCATCGACGAGGCGCTGACGGTGGGCAAGGAGCGCATCCAGGCCAACACCCTCTCGACCATGCAAAAGATCCTCGACAGCTACAAGAGCGGCATTGTCATCGTCGCTGTACAGTTGCAGCAGGTGGCGCCGCCCGAGGATGTGGTGCATGCCTTCAAGGATGTCGCCAGCGCCCGGGAGGATCGCGTGCGGGCCATCAACGAGGCCGAAGGGTACGCCAACGACATCCTGCCCAAGGCCAAGGGTGAGGCGGCCAGACAGATCCAGGAGGCCGAGGCCTACAAGACGGCCAAGGTTGCCCGCGCCAAGGGTGACGTGCAGCGCTTTCTCTCCCTGATGCGGGAGTACGCCCGCGCACCGGAGGTCACCGCCGCGCGCCTCTACCTGGAGACCATGGAAGAGGTTTTGCAAAAAGCCGACAAGGTGGTGGCGGATCCGCGTGCCGGGCAGGGGGTTTTGCCCTATCTGCCGCTTGAACGCCTGAAAGAGGGCGGCGCGATCGCCCCGCAACCGCGCCGGGGGGGTGAGCCATGAGCGGTTGCCGCGATGCCGTGGTGGGGTCCAGGCCTGTGTGCCTTCTGGATGGAGGTCAACGATGACGAGTCGTTTTTCGGTTGCCATCGCCACGCTTCTGCTGGCAGGCTTGATCCTTGCCTCGCAGTCCATTTTCACTATTCATCAAGTGGAACAGGCGCTTGTAGTTCAATTGGGCAAGCCGGTCCGCGCCGTGACGACGCCGGGGTTGCACTTCAAGGTGCCTTTCATCCAGGAGGTGCTCACCTTCGATCGGCGTTTGCTGGTGCTCGACCAGGAGTCGCAGGAGGTGCTCTCCTCGGACAAGAAGAACCTCAAGGTTGACAACTTTGCCCAGTGGCGCATCGAGGATCCGCTGAAATTCTATCAGACGGTGCGCAACGAGGCGGGGGCGGAGTCCCGCTTGAACGACATCGTCTACTCCAACCTGCGCGAGGTGCTCGGGCAGTTCACGATGATGGAGATTGTCTCCGGCGAGAGACTCAACCTGATGCGACAGATCCGCGAGCAGGCCAACGTTCAGACCAAACAATACGGTATCGAGCTGGTCGATGTACGCATCAAGCGGACCGACCTGCCAGCGGAGAACTCAAAGGCGGTCTATCGGCGGATGCAGACGGAGCGGGAACGCCAGGCGAAACAGTACCGTGCGGAAGGGGAAGAGGAGGCGGTGAAAATTCGTTCTCAGGCCAACCGCGAGCGGGAGGTGATCCTTGCCGAGGCCTACGGGACGGCACAGAAGCTGCGCGGCGAGGGGGATGCCCTGGCCGCCGCCATCTATGGCGAGGCCTTCCAGCAGGATCCGCGTTTCTACGAGTTTGTCCGATCGCTTGAGACCTATCGCAAGGCCTTCGCCCAGGGGACGACGCTGATACTGGAGCCGGAGGGGCTCTTCCGCTATTTTAAGGGCCCCTCGCTCAACCCGAGGTGATGCGGACGCGACGCTCGTGGATGACTTCTTGACTGCTTTGGGGCTGATGTTGATCTTCGAGGGGATGCCCTATTTTATCTCGCCGCGCACCATGCGCGACTGGATTGCGCGGATCGGCCTGATGCCGGAGATGTCGCTGCGCCAGACGGGGTTTGCCCTGATGCTGATCGGTTTGAGTCTCGTTTATTGGGTGCGGCGGTGATTGGTCATCGGGGCGGGGAGTGGGGGTCTCCCGAAAAGGGGATGGCCGGAGCGGGGCGGCCGACCGGCGGGGCGGACCTGGGCGAGGTGACCATCATCCTCGAAAAGATTGGACGCAAGCCGTACCTCATGCAGGGGCATCTGTCGGCACGCGCCCTTTCGGAGTTGGGCGGGTTGGTGCCAGTGCCGGGACCGGTCTGGGTTGATCTGTTGGCGACGCGCGATGGATCATCCCTCCACGTTGCCGGTCGTTTGGGTGGACGGGTCGAGCTGGTGTGTGATCGTTGCTTGCAGCCGTTTGCGCGGGAGTTGGAGGTGGCGACGGACCGGGAGTTTGTCGCCGGCCCCGAGCCCTTGCACCGTGGAGGCGAGTGGGAGGTTCAGGATGAGGTGGTCTACCTTGAGGATGGCACCTTTTCCCTTCGGCGCATGGTCGAGGAGGAGCTGATCCTGGCGCTTCCCATGCGACGCTTGTGCCGGGAGGCGTGTGCCGGCTTGTGTATGCAGTGTGGGGCGGATCACAACCTGGGTGCGTGCGGGTGCTCCCCGCCGGATCGGGATACCCCCTTCGCTGTCCTGAAAAACCTGGGGTCGATTGACCCCTAAATCCGGATGAAGGATCCGGACCATTGAAAGGAGTGCTCCGCCATGGCGGTACCCAAGAAGAGAAAATCGAAGTCGCGTGGTCGGCAGGGACGGTCGCACGACTCCCTCCATGCCCCTTCCCTCTCCACTTGTCCCAATTGCCAGGAGCCGCGCATGCCGCATCGCGTCTGCGCCAAGTGTGGCTGGTATAATGGGCGCGACGTACTGGAACTCAAGGAGTAGCCGGGCGTGGGTCGTTGTTCCCGGTTCGGTTGCGGGTGATTTTCCGGCAGGGGTGACGTGACCGTGACCGTCAGGATCGCCTTGGATGCCATGGGTGGCGATCATGCCCCGGCGATGGCCATCGACGGGGCCGTTCGCAAATGAGAAGAAAACGCCGGGGCGACCTACGTTCTGGTGGGGCAGGAGGCGGTGATACGCGACGAACTTGCCCGTCACCGGTTCCCCGAGGGACGGATCTCCCTGCATCCGGCCTCGGAGGTGGTCGGCATGGGCGAGAAGCCTTCGGTGGCCTTGCGCACCAAGAAGGACTCCTCACTGCGGGTCGGGGCCAATCTGGTGCGGGATGGGGTGGTGGATGCGTTTGTTTCTGCCGGTAATACCGGAGCCCTTATGGCCACGGCCAAGTTTGTGCTCAAGACCCTGCCCGGGATTGACCGGCCGGCGATTGCCTCGCTGCTGCCGCGGGTTGGCGGGCAGACCTTGATGCTGGACCTTGGGGCAAACGTCGACTGCACCGCCGACCACCTGTGCCAGTTTGCCTTGATGGGAAATGTTTATGCCCGTGAGGTGTTGGGGGTGACCGCCCCGCGTGTTGGCCTGCTCAATATCGGTCAGGAGGAGATGAAGGGCAACGGCGTCGTGCGCGAGGCGGGGGAGCGTTTTCGCCAATTGATCCCTGACTATGTCGGTAACGTCGAGGGGACCGATATCTGTTTTGGCGACGTGGATGTGATCGTTTGTGATGGCTTCGTCGGCAACGTCAGTCTGAAATCGATCGAGGGGGTGGCGCAGATGCTGGCCCTTTCGCTGAAGGAGTCGTTTGCCCACTCCTGGTTGACCAAACTGGGATATCTGGCCGCGCGGCCGGCCCTGCGGCGCTTTCGTGCCCGCGTCGATCATCGCAAGTACAACGGGGCGATGTTGCTCGGGTTGAACGGGGTGGTGGTCAAGAGTCATGGTTCGGCCGATGCCTTTGCCTTTTCACATGCGATCCAGGTGGCCATCGAACTCGCGACGCGCAGGGTCAATGAGAAGATTCGTTCTGAGGTTGCCAAACTCAACGGGGCGGGGAATAGTTGATGAAATATCCAATGGCACGCATCACCGGGACTGGCTCGTGTCTGCCCGAGAGACGCCTCGGCAACGCGGAGTTGGCCCGCGTGGTGGAGACCACCGAAGATTGGATTCTCAGCCGAACCGGCATCGTCGAACGACGCATTGCCGCTGCTGGCGAGCTGACCTCCGACCTCGCCACGCGGGCGGCAAGGCAGGCCCTGGAGGCGGCCGGTGTCGGCGCGGAAGAGATGGATCTGATCCTCGTGGCGACGACAACCGCCGATCATATCTTTCCCGCCACGGCCACGGTCGTGCAGCACAAGCTGGGGGTCTCCGAGCGGCATGCCCCCGCTTTTGACGTGCAGGCGGTGTGCGCCGGCTTCATGTATGGGCTTTCGGTGGCAGAGAAGTACATCGTTTCCGGAAGTTGCCGACGTGTCCTCCTGATCGGTGCCGAGGTGTTTTCGCGCCTGATCGACTGGACCGATCGTTCGACCTGCATCCTCTTCGGCGATGGCGCGGGGGCGGTGGTTCTGGAGGCGGTTGACTCCGGCGAGCGTGGTCTGCTCTCAACCCATATTCATGCTGATGGCAGCTATCTGGACATGCTTAAAGGGCCGGACGGCGTGGGATATTTGCCCGTGCCCCTGACTGGAGATACCCCGGCGGCGGCGATGCGCCGTGACCTGGGCTACGTCGAAATGCGCGGCAATGACGTATTCAAGCATGCCGTCAAGACCATGGGGCAGGTGGCCGAGAGCGCGCTGGCCGCGCACGGGCTGACCGCCAAGGATCTTGCCTGGCTGGTGCCGCATCAGGCCAATATTCGCATCATCCAAAGCATTGCCAAACGGGTTGGCATCGATCCCGAACGGGTGGTGGTGACGGTTGATCGTCACGGCAATACCTCTGCGGCCAGCATTCCCCTGGCCCTGGACGACGCCGTGCGTGGCGGACGCATTCAACCCGGGGATCTGGTCCTTCTCGATGGCTTCGGTGGTGGTTTCACCTGGGGCGCGGCGTTGCTGCGCTGGTAGGCGCCGCGTTGGGGTTTTGTTGGCTGGAAACAAGGGGGGGCGTCAGGCTACGTACCGCATAAAAGCATCTCAATCATCTCCATAGTGGGCATTGTCTCCTCTGTTCCGGATTGCGGGCGATGGGGGCGTTGCCGGCCAGGCTGGGAGGCCCGGGTCGAGCTTGCGGGTCGGTTTTGGTTTTTTTTCAGGAAGAAAAAAAATCAGAGGGGGTCCTTTTTTCCCTTGGCCTGCCTTTTTGATCGGTTATAATCCTGGCTTATCCGCTGGAACAGACGCGGGAGCAGGTGCCGAGCCGAAGGCGAGCTGGAGGCGAGGGATTGGGGAAGCGTTTCGCACCAAATCCGGAAGGGAACAGGCGGCAGGGGGTCGGCCGCTGGTGGGTGGGTGTCGCCCTGGTCATCGTCGTTCTGTGTGGTTGTGCCCGGCAAGAAGAGTCGGTGGTGGTCAGACCGACTTCCCACCTTGAGCGCATCAAAAGTCGTGGTGTTCTGCGCGTCGTCACCCGCTATGCCCCGACCACTCTCTACGAGGGACCGGAGCGGCGTTTGGGGTTCGAACACGACCTCGCCGAGGCGTTTGCGCGCGCACTGGGCGTGGTGCCGCGCTTCATCATCCTCGACAGCCAGAAAGAGATCCTTGAGGCCCTGCGCAACCAGGAAGGCGATCTCGCCGCCGCCGGCCTGATCCGCTCCCCGGAGATGGACGGCGATTTTCGCCTCGGGCCGGTGTACCAGGAGGTCGACCAACAGGTGGTGTGCCGCCGCGGTGGACGTCGGCCGACAACGCTTGCGAAACTGGCCAAGGTTCGACTCGCCGTGCCGCGCGGCGGCAGCTATGAAGCGCGCCTGCAGGAGTTGCGGGCAACCGAGCCCGAACTCTCCTGGATCTCCGACCCGGAACGCTCCTCGGAACAGATTTTTGAGCAGGTCGTAGCGGGAACGGTCGATTGCACCGTCGCCGACTCCAATGTCGTCGCTGTCAACCGCCGCTACTACCCCGAACTGGTCGTCAAGTTCCCGATCAACGCCGCCCAACCCCTCTCCTGGGTGTTGCCGCGCGCGTCCCCCGAGTTGCAGCAGGAAGTGACAAACTGGTTCGAGAACATGCGCGAGGAGGGGCGGTTGGCGGCCCTGGAAGAGCGCTACTTCGGTTACTTCAAGGATCACCAGTACGACTACGTTGACAACCGGGCCTTTATTCGGCGCATCGACGAGCGGTTGCCGGGATACATCGTGCGGTTCAAGGATGCCAGCCGGCGTTACGGATTGCCTTGGCCCCTGCTTGCGGCCGTAGCCTATCAGGAGTCGCACTGGGATCCGGATGCGATCAGCCCGACCGGGGTCAAGGGGATCATGATGCTCACCCAGGACACCGCCACCACCCTCGGGGTGAAAAATCGAAAAAATCCGCGCGAGGCCATTCTGGCCGGTGCCTGGTATCTGGCCGAGCTGCGCAGGCGCCTGCCGGCGGAGATCCGGGATCCTGACCGGACCTGGATTGCCCTTGCCGCCTACAATGCCGGACTTGGGCACCTCCTTGATGTGCGCGAGATGGCCGTATCGCAGGGGAAGGATCCGAACTCCTGGGGTGTCCTGCGCGATTTGCTGCCCCTGCTTGCGAACAAGGAGCATTACGCCAAGACCAAACATGGCTACGCCCCGGGGATGCAGCCGGTGCGCTATGTGCGCAAGGTCAGGTACTACTATGATGTTCTCGTGCAGCGCGAGGCGATGCTGGCCCGACAGCCCTTGAAACCAGACCCGATCCCTGACCGCCCCGAGGAGTCAGCCCAGCTGCCTCGACCGGAAGAGACGGTGTCGGCGACAGGGTCGCCGGACGGGGCGACGCGCGTGGCGCGGTTGGAAGAAAAAACCGACCTCTAGCTCGGGTGTGGGCGGATGCCGATGGCCTTCCGACGCATTGGTCGCCGGGGGTGGTGGGGCCTTTGGTGTGTCGAGTTTGCCCGTGTTGATCTTTCAAACGTGGCTGCCTTATTCCAATTTCATATCAACGGTCTGGAATTGGAACTGTCTGGAGACGGGTTTTTCCCCTGCGTTTTGTTTTTTTGGGGGTGCTCGACATCTGTTCTTGGTATAAAGATTGCTCGGAGCGAGGGTTGCCGCAATCGTGGTTGAAGGTCGCACCAGTTGACAGCTGATGCGATCTGCCCGGAGGTAGGGATCTCACGGAGGAGAGCTGACATCATGCGCATGCGGGCATTGAGGGCATTGGGGCTGATGCTCCTGTTGGGAACGGGTGGATGTGTCACCGCACCGGATCCCGCCACGCGGGGCGCGTCTCCGATGGCCACGCCGGTGGTCTCCACCTCCCGTTCCACGGAGGATCTGCCTGAGTCGGACCGGTTGGCGATGGAGACGGTGCGCCTGATCGCCGACAACCGGCTGGGAGAGGCGTCGAAGACAATCAATGTTGCCCTGAAGCAGCGGATCGACCGCTCCTACTACCACCTGCTCAACGGGTTTGTTTACCACCTGATTGCCCGCGGCAAGGAGAGGGACGAGTCCGAGCGAGGATCCTACGACCTTGCCAAACAGGGCTACGAAATGGCAATCAAGTTTGACGGTGGCAATTGGCTGGCGCACTACCTGTTCGGACGATTGTGCATCGAGTTGGGGGATTTTGCCGGGGCCCAGAAGCATCTGGCCGAGGCCATGAGTCTGCGCAAGGATGATCCGGAAGTCCTGAGCAGCCTGATCTACGCTGCTTATCGCAACAACGCCCCCGAGGTTGCCGCTGGTGCCGTCAACGCCATGGATGCCCAGGGCAGTCTGCGAAAAAGCGACACTGCCCTGCGCAATGCGTCGATGGTCATGTCGGCCCTGGGAGAAAACGGCAGGGCCGAGGGGTACCTGGAGCAGCTGCGTGGTGTGACCAACAACAATGCCCTGCTGGATCATCTCGAACGACGCGTCAAGGAGTGGCGGGAGTTCTATACCACGGAGTCTGGCCTGCGTTCCGCTGACGTTGGTTTCACCACCGTTGCCGCGGGTGGTCTGGGTGGCTTGAGTCTGGGTGCCTTGAGCAGCATAGGAAGCCCGGGTGGCATGGGCAGTTCGAACCCCTTTGGTGGCTCGGCTCCCCTCGGGGGTGTGGGGGGGGGTGACCGA
>PEAJ01000115.1 GCA_002753495.1 Magnetococcales bacterium HA3dbin3
TGCGCCGGACATTTACGGTCATGTTGGGACGTGTTCTGCTGCCGCGGAAGGTCCCCGGACAAACAATTCCCGAGTTACACGATTTACAGGAGGTGGATGCCATGCTCGCCGAGACCGTGCAAGAGTGGACCAGAGAGTGGGAGGCAAAGGGTCGGCAGGAAGGACGACAGGAAGGACGACAGGAAGGACGACAGGAAGGACGACAGGAAGGACGACAGGAAGGACGACAGGAAGGACGACAGGAAGAACGACTGGAAGCTAGCAAGCGAACCTTCCTCCGTCTCCTCAAGCGTCGCTTTGGTTTGATACCAGAATCGGTCTACGCCACCCTGGAGAAAGCCGATCCGGAAACCATCGACTCTTGGACTGACAATATCCTGGACGCCCAATCCCTGTCGGACATTTTCCGGCAGCGCTGACTTCGGAAGGTGGATGCCATGCTCGCCGAGACCGTGCAAGAATGGACCAGAGAGTGGGAGGCAAAGGGTCGGCAGGAAGGACGACAGGAAGGACGGCAGGAAGGACGACAAGAAGAACGACTGGAAGCTGGCAAGCGAACCTTCCTCCGTCTTCTCAAGCGTCGCTTTGGTTCGATACCAGAGTCAATCCACGACACCCTGGAGAAAGCCGATCCGGAAACCGTTGACTCCTGGACTGACAATATCCTGGACGCCCAATCCCTGCCGGAGGTCTTCCGCTAACGCCTTCAGTAATCGGGAGGTCGCCGCCCCGCCTTCCGGCCCCATCGAGCGCTTCCTTTTTCCGAATCATCGTGTTAAACTCCGTTGCGGTTCTGACATTCTTTCGGTCGGCTTGAATCGTGCCGAGTGTTGACTGCCACCGGAGGTTCGGGTGGCTGGCGCCGCCCCGAAGGAGAGAGACAGAATCGACGAGGGTCTGTTCTCTTCCCAGTTGATTGGCTTCCCGTTTTGTGTTTTTCGCTGCCTCGACCCCGGTCACGCAAGGAGTGGTCATGATTGACAACAAAAGTGGCATATTGGCATCGGACCTGTCTAATTTTCAGGCAGAATCCCCGCAAGTCAGCCACTCCACGCACGAGCCCCTGGCCGTCATCGGTCTCGGCTGCCGCTTTCCGGGGGGAAGCAGCAGCCCATCCGCCTTCTGGAACATGCTCGCCGAAGGGCGGGATGGCTACCGCGAGGTCCCCCCGGAGCGCTGGAACCTCAAACGCTATTTCGACCCAGACCCGACCAAACCAGGCAAAATGGCCGTGCGTCGCGGCGGGTTTCTGCGCGGACCGATCGACGGCTTCGACCCCCTCTTCTTCGGCATCTCCCCGCGCGACGCGCAAGCGATGGATCCACAACAAAGATTGTTGCTGGAGGTGGTCTGGGAGGCGATGGAGGATGCCGGCCAGGATATGGGACGCTTGAGCGGCTCCAACACCGGCGTCTATATCGGCGGCTTCATGCTCGACTTCACCGCCAGCGTCCTCAATCCCCTCAATCGTGAACTCCTCAACTCCAGCACCGCCATTGGCGTCAACCTGGCGATGCTTGCCAATCGCATCTCGCACGCCTTCAACTTCCTCGGCCCCAGCATCGCCATGGATACCGCCTGCTCCTCCTCGCTGGTGAGCTTTCACCAGGCGTGTCAGGCGGTGTGGCGCGGGGAGTGCGGCCTCGCGGTGGCCGGCGGCGTCAACCTGATGATCCGGCCGGAGTATTCGATCGCCCTGAACAAGGGGCAGTTTCTCGCCCAGGATGGACGTTGCAAAAGCTTCGACGCACGCGGCGACGGTTACGGACGCGGCGAGGGGGCGGGCATTGTCATCCTCAAACCCCTTGCCGCCGCCCTGCGCGACCATGATCGTATTTACGCCCTGGTGCGCAACACCGGCGCCAACCAGGATGGCCACACCAACGGCATCACCGTCCCCAACGCCGATGCCCAGGAAGCCCTGATTCGCCGGGTGTGCGCGGGCGCCGACATCGACCCGAAACGGGTCCGCTATATCGAGGCACACGGCACCGGCACCGCCCTCGGCGACCCCACCGAATGCAAGGCCCTTGGCGCGGCCTACGGCGCCGGCCGACCAGTCGACCAACCCTGCATCATCGGCTCGGTCAAGTCGAGCATCGGCCATCTGGAGGCAGCAGCCGGCATCGCCGGGGTGATCAAGGCGATTCTCTGCCTGCATCACCGGCTGATTCCCCCCCAGGCCAATCTGGAGACGCTCAACCCCAACATCCCCTTTGCCGACCTGCGCCTGCGCGTGTCTCAACAACTGCAACCCATGCCGACCGGAGAGGGACCCGCCTACGCCGGCGTCAACTCCTTCGGCTACGGCGGCACCAACGCCCACGCCCTGCTGTCGGAATACGTGGCGGAACCCGTTTCCCCGGCGACGACAGCCAGTGACGCCACCCCGGCGATGGTTGAGGGGCGGGAAATGCTTATCCCCCTGTCCGCCGGGTGCGATGCCGGCCTGAATGCCCTGGCCGACGGTTGGCTGGGCCTGGCGGGCGGGCCGAATCCGCCGGCGCTGCTCGATCTGGCGCGGACCGCCGCCTTGCGTCGTTCCCACCTCGATCGGCGTCGCGCCCTGATTGCCGATTCCACCACCACCCTCGCGGAGAAACTGCGCGAGATCACCGCCCCCGGCGCCCTGCCCCCCCCGAAACAAACCCTCACCCCGGAGCAGGCACAACGCCCGATCTTTGTCCTCACCGGCATGGGTCCGCAATGGTGGGGGATGGGGCGCCAGTTGATGCAAGAGGAGCCGGTGTTTCGTGCCGAGGCTGAACGCTGCGACGCCGTGCTGCGCGCGATTGCCGGCTGGTCGATCCTGGAGGAGATGGCTCGCCCGGAGGCCGAATCACGCATCACCGAGACGCGCTTTGCCCAGCCAGGCAACTTCGTCGTCCAGGCCGGTCTGGTCGCCCTCTGGCGCTCCTGGGGGGTGGAGGCTTCGGCCTATGTCGGTCATAGCGTTGGCGAGGTGGCGGCGGCCTACGTCTCGGGCGCTTTGAGCCTGGAGGACGCCATCCATGTCAGCTACCACCGCAGCCGCCTGCAACAAACCCTGGTCGGCGCCGGAACGATGCTCGCCGTCGGCCTGAAACCGGAGGAGTGCCCGGAAATCCTCGCCGCGCACACTGGCAAGGTGGTGATCGGCGCGATCAACAGCCCGACTTCGAGCAACCTCTCCGGCGACACCACCGCCCTTGGCCTCATTGCCAAGCAGCTTGAGGCGCGCGGGGTGTTCAACCGCTTCCTGCGCGTCGAGATTCCCTACCACAGCCAGGTGATGGATCGCATCAAGGAGGAGTTCCGGGAAATTTTGCGCCCGATCCAGCCGCGCGTCCCGACCACCCCCCTTTACTCGACGGTCACCGGCCGGCAGGTTCTCGGCGCCGACCTCGGACCCGACTACTGGGTACGCAACATCCGCGACCCGGTCCTCTTCGCCGCTGCCTGCGACCAGATCATTCAGGATGGTTACGCCCTGTTCGTCGAGGTCGGTCCGCACCCGGTGCTGGCCACCTCGATCCAGGAGTGTCTGCGCCAGCGCGGCACCAGTGGCGACACCCTCTTCTCCCTCAACCGTGGCAAACCTGAGCGCACGACGCTGCTCGAAGCACTCGGTCGGCTCTACAGCGTCGGCTATCCGATCCGCTGGGAGCGGCTCTACGCGCGTGATCAGGGACAGCACGTGCAGCTCCCCGCCTACCCCTGGCAGCGCAGCACCTACTGGCCGGAATCCGAAGCCGCCCTTGATGATCGCCTCTATCGCGTCCGGCATGCGCTGCTCGGCCAGCGCCTGAACACCCCGCACCCGGCCTGGGAAAGTCATCTGGGCGTCGCGCTCCTTCCCTTCCTGCCCGACCATCAGGTGGAGAGTTCGGTTGTCTTCCCGGGGGCAGGCTATGTCGAGGTTGGTCTGGCCATGCAGCGGGAGCTTTTTGGTGATGAGCCCTGTCTGCTCGAACACCTCCAATTCCATCAAGCCATGGTGCTGGGCGGCGGTGACCCGACCCTGCACGCCGCTTATGATGCCGGCAAGGGCGGGTTTACCGTCCACACCGGTCGCCCCGATCAACCGGCGCACTGGTCGCTGCACGCCTCGGGCAGTTTCGCCGCCGATCTTCAGCGCGCGGATGCCCCACGATGCGACCTCGCTGCCCTGCGCCAACGCTGCCCGGAGCGGGTAGAAGTCGCGCAGATCTACGCCCAACTTGCCGCCACCGGCTTGCACTATGGCCCTTGGTTCCAGGGGATGCAGGAGCTGTGGCGCGGCGAGGGGCAGGTGCTCGCGCGCATCGTTGCCCATCCGGCCTGGGGGCTCGAAGAGGAGAGCTATCGCCTGCACCCGACTTTGCTCGATGCCTGCTTCCAGGCCCTGCTTGCGGTGATGAAGCCGGATGACGGGCTTTATCTACCGGTCGGCATCGAACGGTTGCGTTTTTTTGCCACGCCGCCAACCCCGTTCTGGGGTGTGGTGACGGTGACGGCACATAACGAGCGCTTCATCGAATGTGATCTCAGCCTCTGCGACGATCAGGGACAGGTGTATGTCGAACTTGAACGCCTGCGCTGCAAGGCCTTGCCGGCCAGCCGGGAGGATGCCGACACCACCGCCTCGAACGACTGGCTCTACCGCCCGACCTGGCAAGAGGAGCCCCTCACCCCCCCTGATGCCGGTCCAGCCGTCGCCGCCAACCTGCCGACGCTCGTGCTGCTCGACGCCGACGCAACCGGCGAGGAAGCGGCACGACAAATCGCCGCTGGCGGCAGTCCGAGGCTGGTCTGGGTGCGCTCCGGCGCGGGGTTTGCGCAGGAGGGGCCAGACCGCTTCCGGATCGATCGCCGGCAACCGACACAGCTGGCCACGGTTCTGGCCACCGTCGGCCCCTGTCGCCGCGTGCTCTGCCTGTGGGGATTGGCCACCGCGGACTCGACCACCGATCCGATCGGCAACGACCACGCCGGCACCATCCTTGAACTCATGCAAACCCTGGTCAAGGCCGGTGAGGCCACAGCCAACGCCCAACCGCCACGCCTTTACCTCGTCACCCGCGGCGCGCAGCCGGTGTTGCCGGGTGAGAAGGTGGGCGCCCTGGAGTGGGCGGCGGGGGGGGGGCTTGCGCGCGTCTGCGCGAACGAACAACCCGGCCTGCGCTGCACGCTGCTCGACCTCGACCCGGCCGCTACCAACCTCTCTCTGACCCCCATGCTGCAAGAGTTGCTCACCGACAATACCGAAAGCGAAGTTGCCTGGCGCAACGGGCAACGTCTGGTCAGCCGCCTGGTGCGCGAACAAGCCGAAACGCTGACCACCACCGGCATGGCGCAGGCGGTCACCATCACCGCCGATACCCCGTTTGCCCTGGAAGTCGGCAAACCCGGTTCTGTCGACTCCCTGCAGCTGCGCGCCCGCGCACGCGTCGCCCCCGGACCGGGAGAGGTGGAGATTGCCGTCGATATCGTCGGTCTCGATGCCATCGACGCGGCACACATCACCGGCAACGACCCCGGGCCGGCCGTCTCCCCCACCTTTGGTCAGGGGATTGGCCTGGAGGTCTCCGGGGTGGTGACGCGCATCGGCGCCGGCGTACAAAGCCCGGTGGTGGGCGATGCCATTCTGGCCATCGTCCCCGATGGCGCCCGCTCGCACCTCACCCTGCCGCTGGATGCCTTCTGGACGCTGCCCAAGCCCGCCCACCTTGGCAACACCAATGGCGGCGATCTGCCCCTGCCCTTCCTGATCGCCCACCATGCCTTACAGCGCGCCGCCCTGCAACCGGGCGAGAGGGTGCTCATCCATGAGGCCGACAGCGCCGTCGGCCTGGCGGCAATTCAGCTTGCACAACGCCTGGGGGTAGAGCTGATCGTTTCCGCTGCCACAGCGGAGAAACGCCAGGCGCTCGCGGCACTCGGCATCAACCAGGTCCTCGACGTGCGGCCACCGGTGCTGCTTCCCGCCCTCGCCACCGCCACCGCCGGCCAGGGGGTCGATCTCATCCTCAACACCCGTGGCGCGGCCTCTGGCCAGCGGCTGCTGGCAGCCCTTGCCCCCTTGGGTCGTTTTGTCGACATCGTTGCGGCAACGCCTGCGCACGCGGAGCCCCCAGTAACCACAACTGGCGGCGGCAATCTCACCCGCATCACCGTCGACCCGATCGCCCTCCTGCACCAACGCCCGCTCATGTCGCGGTTGCTGTCGGAGGTAAATGCCCGCTTTCAGGATGGCACCTTCAAGCCATTGCCAACGCAGCTGCTGCCGGCCGACCGGGCGGCAGCAGCCATCGCCTTGGTGCGGGAATCCCCCCTGGGGCGGGTGGTCCTCACCCTGCGCAGTGTCGATGCCAGCGCCATCCTACCGCCCTACCAGACGGCACCGCTCTTCCACGCCGAGGCCACCTACCTGATCACCGGCGGCTTCGGCGCCTTTGGTCTGGAACTCGCCCGCTGGCTGGGCCGACAGGGGGTCAAGCACCTGGTCCTCACCGGCCGGCAAGGGGCAGCATCGGCCGAGGCGAAGCAGATGGTCGCCGAACTGGAAGGGCAAGGGATACGCCTCCTAGCCGCGGCGGTCGATGTGACCAACGCAAAGGCGGTCGATGACCTGATTGCCCACATCGGCCGGGAGATGCCCCCCTTGCGCGGCGTGATGCACGCAGCGGCGGTGCTCGACGATGGTCTGCTCACCGACCTTAACCGCGCGCGCATGAGCCGGGTACTGGCGGCCAAGGCCCTCGGTGCCTGGCACCTGCACCAGGCGACTCGCGCGCTGCAACTCGACTTTTTTACCCTCTTCTCCTCGGTCTCCTCGTTGATCGGCAATGCCGGCCAAGGCAATTACGTCGCCGCCAACACCTTTCTCGACGCCCTGGCGCATGCGCGTCGGGCGGAAGGGCTGCCGGCGACGAGCATCAACTGGGGCGCGCTCGGCGAGGTTGGCATGGCCGCGCGCGACAAGGAGGTCGAACAACGCTTGCAACGCAGCGGCATTCACGGCATGGGGCTTGCCCAGACGCTCGCCGCCTTTGCCCGCGTCCTGCGCTGGCACCCGCCGCAACTCGGGGTTATGCACCTGGATTGGGAGGTTTTTGCCGCCACCAATCCCCTGATCAACCGTTTGCCGCGCTTCAGCCCGTTGCTCGGCGCGGCCGGCGGCGGCAAGGCGGTTTCGCAGCTGGTCCAGCAGCTAAACGATAGCCCGGAGGCGCTGCGTTTAACCCTTCTCGTCGACCACATCCGTGGCCTGGTGGCCAAGGTGCTCGGCATCCCCAACCTCGATCGCGTACTGCCCAACGTTCAGCTCTTCGACCTGGGCATCAACTCCCTGACCGCGGTCGAACTGAAAAACCACCTGGAAGCGGAGGTGGGGATCTCCCTGGGGTCATCGCTCGTCTTTAACTACCCGACGATCGACGCCCTGGCCGAGTTCCTTCTTGCCACCCTCTTTGCCAGTCGCGGGGCGGCGGAGAGTGCACCAACACCCGCCGCTGCCGCGCCGGCGCATGATCACGGCGTCAAGGGGCTCACCGAGGAGGAGGCGGAGGCGGAGCTGCTCAAGGAGCTGATGCAGGAGCTTCAGGGCACCGGCGGATCGGCCGCGTCATGACCGCCGCGCCCACGGAACCGGAGACCACCCCGGCAGGAACGCAGGCGGCAGGGGCCACGGCCGAACCCCTGTCGCCGACCAAACAGGCGCTGCTGGCGGTACGCGAGATGCGCGCCCGCCTGCAAGCCGTGGAGGAGAGCCGTAACGAACCAATTGCCATCATCGGCATGAGCTGTCGTTTTCCCGGCGGGGCCGATGACCCGGAACGCTTCTGGCAGTTGCTCGCGAGCGGCAGCGATGCCATCAGCGAGGTCCCGCCCGATCGCTGGGATGCCGCCGCCTGGCATCACGTCGACCCTGACGCCCCGGGCAAGATCAACACCCGCTTTGGCGGCTTCATCGGCGATCCAATCCCCTTCGATCCGCAATTTTTTGAAATCTCGCGCCGCGAGGCGACCAGTCTCGATCCACAGCAACGCCTGGCACTCGAACTCGCCTGGGAGGCAATCGAACACGCCAACATCCCCCTGGAGGCCCTGCGCAACCAGCCAGCCGGGGTGTTTCTCGCCTGCAGCAACGTCGACTACGGCCTGCTCCTGCACAAGGCGCGCGCGCCGGAGGAGATTGACGCCTACTTCATCACCGGCAACACCTCAAGCGTCGCCGCCGGGCGTCTGTCGTTCTTTCTCGGCATCACCGGGCCTTGTATCTCGATTGACACCGCCTGTTCCTCCTCGCTCATTGCCACCCATCTCGCCTGCCAGAGCCTGCGGCAGAAGGAGTGCAACCTCGCCCTGGTGGCCGGAGTCAATCGCATCCTCATCCCCGAGGTGAGCATCACCTTCAGCAAAGGGCACATGCTCGCCGCCGATGGTCGTTGCAAAACCTTCGACGCCCGCGCCGATGGCTATGCCCGTGGCGAAGGCGGGGGCGTGCTCGTGCTCAAGCGCCTCTCTGATGCCCAGGCGGCGGGCGATGCCATCCTGGCGGTCATTCGCGGCGGGGC
>PEAJ01000116.1 GCA_002753495.1 Magnetococcales bacterium HA3dbin3
AACCCACCCAGAAAAAATACACGAAGGGGGGGGGCACATGAATGAGATGGTGGTCCATCTGGGTTCCAGAGAGGGGCAACTGGCGCGCGTCGAGATTGTTTTTGATGGGGCCCATGTTGCTTTTGGGGTACTCCGCAGCATCATCCGGGACGAAGTTGTTGTTCACCTCGATCGGGATCTTCCCGGGAATATCAGGCGCTGTTTTGTGCGCATGACGGTTGACGGCAGGGAGCTTTATTCCCGCGGCGACGTGGTTGGCAGAAAAGAGGATGGTCAGATTGTCATCAGGGTGGAAAATTGGCTGTCCATTCTGAAAGGGATTGTTCATCAAGCCGTTTTCTCGGAGAGTAGCACATTACGGAGAATTCTCAGGGCCAAGTCGCTTCTGCCAAGGTTGGAGGCCTGCGAACAGGAGTACGAGTCGAGCCGCAACCGGATGAATTGTTGGGAAGTTGTTCAATGTGGCCGCGAAGAGAGCTGTACGGCATTTCACGCCAGCGAGTACGATGGGATCTTTGGCGGCCGTAACGGCGGACGCTTCTGTGCGTTTGTCGAGGGAACCTCCTGCAAGGACGGTTTGCCCCGCCCCTACGAAGAAAAGCTCAAGCTTTGTTCGAAATGCAATTTTTTTTCAAGAGTCATGAGTGAGGAGTTTGGTGACCCGTGATAGAATGAACCGGCGCGGGAGATCACCAGGAAGAAAGGGGAGCCAACACCAAGATGTTCACCGGCCTGATCGAGGACATCGGCACCATTCGCGACATCCAACGCTCAAGTCAGGAGTGGCGCCTGACCATCCAGTGCGGATTGGACCTGGGCCAGGTCAAGGCGGGGGATTCGATTGCCGTCAACGGCGCCTGTCTGACCGTGGTCGGGCAGACGCGGGAAAGCTTCACCGTCGAGGCCTCGAACGAGACCATCACCCGCACCACCTTTCAAAATCTCACGCCGGGCACCCGCGTCAATCTGGAACAGGCCATGCCCCTGAACGGTCGTTTGCATGGCCATCTGGTCCAGGGACACGTCGATGCCGTGGGACGGGTGGTGGAAAAAAATGCCCGTGGCCGTTCGACGGAAATATGGTTCCGTGTTCCGGCGACAACGGGGAGGTATATTGTCGCCAAGGGGTCGGTGGCCATCGACGGCATCAGCCTGACCGTCAACGCCGTGCGCGATGATGCGGATGAAACCCGATTTTCGGTCAACATCATCCCGCACACCCGCGACAAAACCACCCTGGACGGCATCACCGCCGGCGGAATGGTCAACGTCGAATCCGACCTGATTGGCCGCTACGTTGAACGCCTGCTGACCCACGGCAAACCCGCCAGCGCACCCTGCAACCAGGAGTCGACCGCCAACCCCATGAGCGCCGCCTGGCTCAAGGAGCGCGGCATTTTTTGAGTTACCAACCCGGTTGGAGCACCCGTGACATTTCATAGCATCGAGGAGATCCTCACCGACCTGGCCGCCGGCCGCATGGTCATTCTGGTCGACGATGAAGACCGCGAAAACGAGGGGGACCTGATCATCGCCGCCGAGAAGTGTACCGCGGCCAGCATCAATTTCATGGCCCGCTTCGGGCGCGGCCTGATCTGTCTCGCCCTGACCGGCGAACGCGCCCGCCACATGCAGCTGCCGCTCATGGTCGCCGACAACAGCGAACAGTTCAAAACCGCCTTCACGGTTTCGGTCGAGGCGCGCACCGGCGTCACCACCGGCATCTCCGCCCAGGATCGCGCACGCACGGTTTCGGTGGCGATCGATGACACCTCCACCGCCGCCGACCTGGTGCGCCCAGGGCACATCTTCCCGCTGATGGCACGCGACGGTGGCGTTCTGGTACGCGCGGGACACACGGAGGCCTCGGTCGACCTCGCGCGTTTGGCCGGCCTGAAACCGGCCGGGGTGATCTGCGAAATCCTCAAAGAGGACGGGTCGATGGCCCGCGTGCCGGATTTGAAGGTGTTTGCGGCCGAACATGGCCTGAAAATCGGCACCATCGCCGACCTGATCTCGTTTCGCATCAACAACGAACGCATGGTGCATCGCGCGGTGGAAACACCACTGCCCAGCAGCCTGGGCGGGGAGTGGCGCCTGATCGTCTTCGACAACGACATCGACGCCCACCAGCACGTCGCCCTCGTGCAGGGCAATGTCGACGACGATGAACCGGTCCTGGTGCGCGTCCACTCCGAATGCCTCACCGGCGATCTGTTCGGCAGCCTGCGCTGCGACTGCGGCAATCAGCTGCGCGCGGCGATGGAGCAGATCGGCCGTGCCGGCCGCGGCGTGATCCTCTACCTGCGCCAGGAGGGACGCGGCATCGGCCTGATCAACAAAATGCACGCCTATAACCTCCAGGACGCCGGACTCGACACGGTGGAAGCCAACCAGCAACTGGGCTTCTCCGCCGACCTGCGCGATTATGGCATCGGCGCGCAGATCCTGCGCGACCTCGGGGTGACGCGCCTGCGCCTGATGACGAATAATCCACGCAAGATCATCGGCCTGGAAGGGTATGGCATGGAGGTGGTCGAGCGCGTGCCGATCGAAATCCCCGCCCACGAACAGAATGCGCGTTATCTGTCGGCAAAAAAGTTTAAAATGGGCCATCTGATCGGCCAGTTCACCGAACCCGCGTCCCAATCCCCGGGAGGGGAACCGTCATGATCACCACCCCCGTACTGGAAGGAGTCCTCAACGCCGCCGGTGGTCGTTTTGCGCTGGTGGTGAGTCGCTTCAACGGCTTTATCGGCGAGCGTCTGCTTGACGGCGCCCTCGATTGCCTGGTGCGGCACGGCGCCAATCCCGCCGACCTGACCGTCATCCGCGTTCCCGGCGCCTTTGAGATTCCGATGGCCGCCGACAAGGCCGCGCGCAGTGGCCGCTATCTGGGCATCATCTGCCTGGGTGCGGTCATCCGTGGCCAGACGCCGCATTTTGACTATGTTGCCGCCGAGGTGAGCAAGGGCATTGCCGGCGCGGCCATGGCGACCGGGGTACCGATCGGCTTCGGCGTCCTGACCACCGACACCGTCGAACAGGCGATCGACCGTGCCGGGACCAAGGCCGGCAATAAGGGGTGGGACACCGCGTTGTCAGTGATCGAGATGGCCGATCTGCTCAGAAAATTGTAGGCTGGAACGACTCCCCCGTCAGCCGGTTGCGCCTCGCGTGATGCGGGCAGCGGGCGGATTTTGTCGCGGCCACCCTGGCGCCTTTCGATCCTTCGGCGGGATGTTGTATCCTTGGGCCCTCTTTCGCCGAATCAACGTATCGCACGGGTTGAGATCAGAGTGATTCCAATTCCAGATCAAGATGGCAACGAGGCGGCAACGAGAGAGCGACGGGACAGTACGCGTTCGGTACGGCAAGGAGCGGGCAAGGCAGCCAACGAAGTGGCCGCTTGATATGGAATTGGAATGAAAAATCGTCGACCCCCTGGAAGTGCCCGCGGTGGCAACCGCCGCAAGGCGCGTGAGCTGGCCGTTCAGGCCCTCTACCAGAGCGACCTCTCCGGCGATGACATCCGGCAGGCGGTCGATCAGCTGTGCGAGGACGCCGCCGGGGAGCCTGTCGATCTGGAGTATTTTCGCCGGTTGGCGGTGGGTGTGCATGCGCGGCTTTTGGAGCTGGATGGGTGGATTGAGCGGGTGACACAGCACTGGGCCCCGGATCGCCTTTCCATCGTTGATCGCAACATCCTGCGTTTGGGCATCTACGAACTGCTTGCCGAACGCTCCGTGCCGCGCAAGGTGGTCATCAACGAATGCATCGAGCTGTCGAAGACGTTCGGGGGCGAAGGGTCGGGGCGATTCGTCAACGGCATTCTGGACCAGGTCGCCGCGCAGGTTTGCGGTGAACAGGAACCGAAAACAGGTCACCCGGAGGATGGGGACCCGGCGTCCGGGGCATCGGGAGATGACCGGCAACCTGAAGGGGTAGTCGACAGCCATGGATGAAACCATTGCCACGGTCGGGGAGTTTGAGCTGATCCGGCGTTTTTTTGCCCCCTTGGGCGGGGCGGTTGCCGCCGGGATGCCCGTCCTGACCGGCATCGGTGACGACGCTGCCGTTCTCGCCGTGCCGCGCACGCAGCATCTCCTGACCACGGTCGACACCCTGGTCGAGGGGGTGCATTTTGCATCCACCTGTGATCCGTTTCGCGTGGGTTGCAAGGCGTTGCGGGTCAATCTTTCCGATCTGGCGGCGATGGGGGCGACCCCGCACTGGTATCTGCTCTCCCTCGCCCTGCCGTCGGCGACGCCGGTGGCCTGGGTGGAGGCATTCGCGCGCGGGTTGCAGACCACGGCCGAGGCCTTTGCGCTCACCCTGATTGGCGGCGATACCGTCGGCACGCCGGGCGGCATTGTCATCACCGTGACCGTGCTTGGCCTGGTCGGCCAGGGGCGGGCGATCCTGCGTTCGGGGGCACAGGTGGGGGATGTTCTGTTCGTCTCCGGCACCGTCGGTGATGCCGCGCTTGGTCTGGCCTGGAGTCGGGGTCAGCTGGCCGGGGTTGCCCCGGAGGATGCGTCTTTTCTGCGCGATCGTCTCGATCTGCCCGAGCCGCGGCTGGCGTTGGGCAAAATGTTGCAGGATGCGGCGTTGGCGCATGCCGCCATCGACCTCTCCGACGGCCTGATCGCCGATCTGGGTCATCTTGGGGTTGCCTCCGGGATTGAGGCGCGCATCGATCTGGAGCGGGTTCCCCTCTCGGACGCCGCGCGGCGGGTTATCGACGGGCGCGAAGGGGAGATGTTGCCCGGGCTGCTCGCCGGTGGCGAGGATTATGAGCTGGCTTTCGCCGCCCCGGCGGGGGCACGTCCCGCCATCATGGAGATTGCGCGGCGTCTGGCGTTGCCGATCACCGAGATCGGTACCTGTGCCGCCAGCAAACCGGGGGTGGTGGTGTCGCGGGGTGGGGCGCCGATGGTGATCGACCGGGGCGGCTGGTCGCATTTTTGAGTGCGCGCCAAGAGGCCGGGCGGCAAGCGATGCCAACGCCATGAATGCAGGGCGGTTCAAGCCTGATTCCAATTTGCATTCGACGCGAGAACGAGGCGGCGAGGAGGAGGCGACAAGACAGTACGTGTTGGTACGGCGAGGAGCCGACGACGAGGCCAACGAAGTTATCGCTATGAATGCAAATTGGAATGAACACGTTGCACCCGGAGTTCTCCCCGCGCGTCGATCCCGACACGCATGCTTGCACCGGCCAGGGGGTTGTCACCCCGCATCAAGGCAAACAAGGCACGGTTGAGCGGACGTTCGAGCATCACCTCAAGCAGACTCTTGATCCGCCGTCCGCCGAAGAGCCGGTTGTCCCCCCTGGCCATCTCCGCCTGCAACGCCGCACCGACGGTCGGGTCGATCTCCAGGGTCAGGCGGTACTTCTCCCGGGCCGCGCGGATCAGGTGGTCCATGAATTTGCGCCCGATCCGCTCGACGTGCTCCGGACGCAGCAGGTCGAACACGACAATGCTCTCCCCCAACCGGTTGAGCAGCTCGGCACGGCCAATGCGGCTCGTGAAGTACCAGGCCACTTCGCGGCGAAAGTGCTCCTCGACCCGCACATAGGGGAAGGCCTCCATGCCGCCGGCGTCATGCACCCGCTGCATGATGCCCGGCCGGATCATCTGCCCGCTTTGCGGATCGCTCAAATCCGACGCGCCGATGTTGCTGGTGAAGATGAGCGCCGACTGCTGAAAATGCGCCGTCCGGCCACGACCATCGGTCAGGCGGCCATCCTCGAGGATTTGCAGAAACTTGTCGAGCACGCGCGGATGGGCCTTCTCGATTTCGTCGAAGAGGACGATCGTGTGCGGATGGGCGATGATGCGGTTGGTCAGCTGCCCCCCCTCCTCGTAGCCGACAAACCCCGGCGGCGCGCCGGCGAGCTTCTCGGCCGCATGCTCCTCCTTGTATTCGCTCATATCGAAACGGGCGAAGGCACGTTCGTCGCCGAAGACCAGCTCGGTCATCGCCTTCGCCAGCTCGGTCTTGCCCACGCCGGTCGGTCCGACGAAGAAAAAGAGCCCCTTGGGCTGGCTGCTCCCGCCGCCGCCGCTGATCTTCAGGCCGACCCGTGCCGTGGTGAGCAGATCGGTCACCATCGTCACCGCCCGCGGCTGACCGATCACCCGCTGCGTGAGGATCGCCTCCGCCTGGGCGATGCGGTCGGCGCCAAGCGCCTCCCACGGATCGGCGCGCACGCCAAGCTTGAAGTGGTCGACAAGCCTTGCCACCTGCCGTCGGCGCAAGGGGATGCGGTTTTGCCAGGAGGAGAAGCGCAGGGCATGCAGGTCGATGGTCGAAAGCCCGGCGGTGAGGTCGGCAAACTCCTCGGCGAGCTGTTCGAGTTCGGAAGGGCAGCCGGGAGCGGGCGGGGTGTCGTCGATCGCCGCATCGCTGAAAAAGCCCCGCTGGTTGCCACCGGTGCGCAGATGATGCAGGGCAAACAGGCGCCGCTCCTCCTTCTCCGGCCCGCCGACCTGCAACAGCGCAATGTGGGGGTTGTCGCGGTGAAACCACTCCGGAACGCGCCGCAAGTCGCTTGCCTGGATGACCAGCGGATTGACATACCCCTGCAACGCCCCGCCGCGCAGCACCGCCGCCTCCAGGGTGCATTTTTTCAGCAGCATCAGGGCGTGGCGTTCCTCGGGGGCAAAGTGGGTGGTGGTGGCGGTGAGCATGTCGCCAAGGTCGAGGATCGCCGCCAACGGCAGATCGTGCTGACCAAGGGCAAGGCGCAGCTCGGCCAGGGCCTCCTCGGGGGGAAGGCGACGCGGCCGCGCGATCCCGGCCGCCGCACCGGGTAACGCGCGCGGCGACGCAACGGCCGCAACGGAAGAGCCGGCAACCGGAGGAAGACCAGGGGTCGCGGGGATAACGACGGCATGGTCGCCCCGACGCTGTGCAACCTGGCGGCGAATCACCTCGGCGTAGCGTTCGGCAAGCGCCCCCGGCCAGGGTGGCAGGGGAATGCCATCCGCGCCGATCGGCGGCGGCGGTGGCAGCTCCGAACCGGCAAAGGTGAAACCGTCGAGCGGGTCGTAGTGCAGGATCAGGTTGAACCCCATCTCCCGGAAGCAGGCGCGCAGAAACTCCGGCAGGGCGAGATCCTGGCCGCGCCAGAGGAAATGGTCGTGGATATTGCCGTGAAGCAAAACGTGCTTGCGCCGCAAGAGCAGCCGGGTGAACTCCCCGATCCAGCGTGAGCTGAAACCGTTCATCGTCTCTTTCCGGTCGGCGTGACGTTGGTGACGGGTTGGATCGAGGGCGCGACATCGGTTGTCGCTGCGTTCGGGGCGGCGGTGTTGCCGGCCCACTGGATAGGGTCGACGATCACCGCATGCGTCGCGGCGAGGCGGGCGCGCATCGCGTCGAGCAGCGCCAGGGCGGTGGCGCAGGTGGTCTTCGTTTCACCGCCCGGCGTGGTCTGATCGATGAAGGGGTAACCATGCAGCTCGTACCAGATCTCCCCTTCCAGCGGCACGCTGATGAAAAGGGCCTGGCCGGAGGGTTTTTCGGCTTGCAGGATCAACGCGGTTGCCGGTTGGTCGGGGTGTTCGGCGCGCGTCGGGGCAAGGATGAAGCCCATGTCGGCGAGGACGGCGGCCATGTCCTGGGCGATGCCGTCCCGACAATCAGCCTTGAGTTGCGCCGTTTCAGCCAGTGCCACGATCCGCTGTTCCTCCGTGCGCGCCTGGGCAAGCAGGCGCTGGGGCAGGTCGTGATCGCCCGCGCGAACAGCGGCGGCGGCGGCGCGCGGCAGGCGTTCGAGCGCGGCCACCTCGCGGGCAACCCAGCGTTGCAGGGTAGGATCCTGACACAGGGCCTGATACCAGGCATCGAGGTCGGCCAGCGCCTGTGTGGCCGGGGTGAGACCCTCGCCCCGGTCGCCTGCGCATCGTTGCTCGCGTGCCTGTCGTTCAATCTGGCGGCGGTGTTGTGCCTCTTCCTGGGTGCGACGCCGGCGGTCAGCCTCCAGGCGACGCTTACGCGCCGCGCTCAATTGTGCCCGGGAATATTTTGGGGTCGCGCTCATGGGATCGTCGGGCGGGCGGTGGGCAGTTGATACCGATGTGTCATCACTTGCAACCTTGCCATGGCACGCCCCTCATGGGCAATTTTCGCGAAAAGCCTTTGAAAATCTCAATGCGCCCTGCATTTTTTTGCCGGGAAACGCAAAAAAAATGCAGGGCAACGGCCGCCCCTTAAGGGCGCATTTCGCGAAAAGCATGCGAAACGCGCCCGTGGGTAGGGGGGCGGAAAAGCAAAAAAGCCTCGGGGCTTCGCCCTGGACTAACGAGCATGGCGGCAGGTGCGCCACCCCGGACGATGAAAGCTGTCTTTCATGGTGAGCCAGGGCTCTGTCCCGAACCCCACTGGGGCGCTGCCCCAGACCCCGCCGGGGGGCAGGCGGAGCCTC
>PEAJ01000117.1 GCA_002753495.1 Magnetococcales bacterium HA3dbin3
TCACCCTACAAGCGATCTTCGGTCGTGACTTTCCCTCACAACCCACACATGCCGCCGCCACAGCCGCCGGAAGGACACCCCCCCATGGGCGGCATCGGCGGCAGGCTGTCCTGTCCGCCTTTGCTCGACCCGAGAACACCGCCGGTGGAGAGGATTTTGCGCAACTTCTCCGCGCCACACCCCGGGCACTGGGTGGCCACCGGACCAGCCATGGGGTGGTTGATCTCGAACCGGCCGTTGCAGGCATCGCACTTGTAGTCGTAGAGCGGCATGGTGACACCTCTTCTCTCGTTTTCTCGGACTTTCAGGGAAGACCGGAAGTCGGTCAGGCCTTGACGCTCCGGTCAACACGCACGGTGAAGGGCACGATCACGTCCGGATGGAGACGAATACGCCCGGCATGCTCACCCAGGGTGCGAATCGGGCTGCCCAGTTCGACCAGGCCACGCGCAACCTCGATCCCCTTCTCCTTGAGGAAGGCGGCGATATCGGCGTTGGTCACCGAACCAAACAGCTTGTCGGCCGCCCCCGCCGGACGCTCCAGGACAAACTGCACCTCGGCAATGCGACCAGCCATCTCCTCGGCCTTCGCCCTGACCTCTTTCTGCCGTTCCTCAAAGGCGGCGCGCTCGGCCTCGAAACGGGCGATATTCTCCCGGGTGGCGGGCAGGGCCTTGCCACTCGGAATCAGGAAATTGCGACCGTAGCCGTCCTTGACCCTGACGACATCGCCCAGGTTACCAAACCGACTGACTTTCTCCAAAAGAATGACTTCCATGCACCTTGACTCCCCGGAGGCGTTCGCAAACCCTCCGTCCCATTCAATGATCGATGTATCGACCGCGAAAATCGAACCAATGATCGAGCAATCCGATCAGCGCGACCACAAAGAGGAATTGCAACCAAATCAGGAGGAAAACCTGGTAAATGCGCTGCACCCAGACCGGCACCTTGAATGTTCGCATACCCCACTGGATCACCGCCATCCCCTGGAACAAAGAGGGAATGGCCAGAAGCAACCCCAGATTGAGCCCGAAGTACTGCCAATTGCCACCGGTAAACTGGGCCAGGACGACAGCGACGATCAGCGGCCAAACCAGAAAGAACGGCGCACGAAACGCGGTAAGGTCCTCGGGAACAAACAACCCTCCTCCAGACTCCGCGGCCACCAGACGCCGTGCCAGCAAAAGGTTGCCGCAAACGATGAAGAACCACCCGCCGATCATCACGGCCGGGAGGATGCGCGCCATGAAGGTGACAAGATGCCGCGTCTCCTCCTGAATGATGGCCACCGCCCGCGGATCCGCATGCCCACGTTTGGCCATGGACGCGACCGAGGCATCCCGTATCGGGGCAATCACCCCGTCCAAAAGCGACTCCATGGAAGGCCCGATGTCGACCCCCTTCATCCCGGCGACCCCCATGCCCAACACCAGCAGGATCACCGCGATCAGGTAGCCGACAAACAGGCTCTGGGAGACCTTCCAGCCACACAGGAGCAACCACGTCAACAGCAACGGCACCCAGGCGAGGAACAGGAAGACCCCGATCGAGACCAGCGGGGCCCCGGTCGCCAGGGCGTCCGTGAACACCGGAACCACGCTGGCGGCAAACCCGGCCCACACCCCGCTGCGCAAAGCCACCAGCAGCAGGGGCAGCGGCATCAGGAGGCGCAAGGGCGCAAAGAGCGGCACGAACTGCGGCAACAGCCAACAGACCGCCGCCGCCAGCCCGGCTCCCCCTGGCGTTGCCAGAAACCTGTTCATTCACCTGTCGGGCTCACGCCTGCCCCACCCGGTCCCGATCTCAGACGAGAAACGGCAACAAGGCGAGGTTGCGTGCCCGTTTGATCGCCTTGGCCAGGGCACGCTGGTGCGGGGCACACACCCCGGTGATGCGGCTTGGGACCATCTTGCCGCGCTCGGTGATGAACCGGAGGAGCAGCTTGGGATCCTTGTAGTCGATGTGGACGCCCTTGTCGGCACAGAAAAGACACACCTTGCGTCGACGGAAAAAGGAGCGGCGAAAACGCCCACCCTCGCCGCCCGCCCCGGGAGCACCACCGGCGCCGTTGCCAGGACCAAACCCGCCACCCCCACCCGGACGCGAAGACCGCGGCCTACGTCCAGGGGCGAAACCCGTGCCCCCCTCCTGGCTGGAGCCACCTTGAAATTCGCTCTTATCCATCATGCACCCTCTGTCTGTCTGATCATGTTCGGTTATCGGTGGCGATCGCCCGGTTTCGACCTTACCCGACGCCCGGGAGAGATGCGATCTCCTGGGCGATAAGTTCGGTGCGTCCCCAGCGGGTCTCGCCCGCGCGGATCCACCGCCGTTGATTCAGCCGTCCCACAACCCGCAGTCGCGCCCCGGGCGGCAGATCCTGGCACTGCCCCGCCAGCGGTCCGACCGCCAGCACCGTGATGCGCAACTCGCAACGCTCCGGCGGTTGGGTATCGCTCACCGTCGAGCGATGTTCGAGTTCCAGAGCCACCAGGGGACGGCCCGACGGGGTGTGCCGCACCGCCGCCGGCTCAAGCAGGACCCCCTCCAAGGTGATCCGGTTCTCCACCGCAACGACCGCGAACGCGCGCCGCCTTAATGTCCCTGTCCCCGAGAGGAATCCTCGCCCTCTCCGGTCTCCTCCCCTGCGTCTTCCACGTCGTCATGGTCGCCGTTGAGTCCGGGGTCGGTGGGCACATCGTCGTCGCCGGAACCCTCGCGACCCTCGCGCCGCGGCTCTTCGTTGCCGATGGCGGCCAGGGGGGTGGCGGCCATTTGCGGCTTGGCCACGCGCACGTTCTGGAATTTCAGCACGTCCTCATCGATCTTCAGGCGGGATTCAAGCTCGGCGACGAGCTGCCCTCCCCCCTCGACGACGTGAAACACGTAGAAACCCTTGGTATTTTTCTTGATCGGGTAGGCCAGCTGCCGCCGACCCCAAAGCTCGGTCTTCAGGATCGTCCCACCCCGGCTGGTGATGACCTCCCCCACCCTTTTGTTGACCTGCTCCACCTGTTCCGTGGCCAGATCCGGGCGCAGGATGTAAATAGACTCGTAGAAAGCCACTGGCACCTCCTTTCGGCTGTTGACTTAGAAAGAGCCCCGGAGGAGGGCTTAAACCCCCGGAGCAAGGAGTCGCGTCGTAAAATGAAAACGGGCCATGATGACCGATCCGCAAACAGATTGCCAGGGTCCAATCCACTCTTCCCGCTCGATTCGATGCCACCCCTGCCGGGGGTGGGGTTTTTTCTGACCACCCGGCGGCATGGTTACAGCCAGGGGGGGTATGCCGGCCTGAATCTGGCCGATCATGTCGGTGACGACCCGGCCACGGTCATGCGCAACCGTCACCATCTCATGGCGGTTTTGGGCATGGCCGATGCCCGTCTTTGTTTGCTGCGTCAGGTTCATGGCGTGGAAGTGCGCGATCCCGCCAACACCCCGCCGGGCGCAATCGCGCCGGAGGGGGATGCCCTGGTAACCGATCGTCCTGGCTTGGTGCTGGGCATTCTCGTTGCCGATTGTGCCCCGCTGTTGTTTGCCGACGTTGCAGCACGGGTGATTGGTGCCGCCCATGCCGGTTGGCGCGGGGCGATCGCCGGCGTGGTCCCGGCGACGCTTCAGGCCATGGTCACCCGCGGCGCCCGCCGCGAACAAATCACCACCATTATCGGCCCGTGCATCGGCAGGGAGGTTTTCGTTGTCGGCCCCGAAGTCCGGGAACGGTTTTTGCAGGAATCGGCCCGTTATCAGGATCACTTCGTCGAAGCCCGTGAAACCGGGCGGTTCCTGCTGGATCTGCCAGGTTTTCTGAGGCGTCAACTCGTTGACAATGGCCTCGTTTCAGACCGGATCCACCATGCCCATGCCTGCACATTCAGTCGGGAGGAGCTGTTCTTCAGCCATCGTCGTGCCACCCTCCGCGGGGGCGAACCCTGCGGACGACAAATGGGGGGCATTTACCTGGCGTGAATATCCCCTCCTCACCCAATCATTCTGGACCTTTCTGCTGTTGCTGCTGCTCCTGATCAACGGATCGCTCGCCTGGAGCCGCTCACCAAAAATGGACCGCATGATCGAGGAGGTGGCCTACGGACAGGGCATCGATCCGGTCTTGTTGCGCGCCGTGGTGGCGGTCGAGTCCGACTTCAACCCGCGTTCGGTCTCCTCGAAGGGGGCGCTGGGGCTCATGCAGCTCATGCCAGGTACCGCCCACGACATGGGGCTTGCCAATCCGTTCAATCCCGAACAGAACCTGCGCGCCGGTGCCCGCTACCTCAAGCTCATGCTCGAGCGCTTTCCAACCCTGCCGATGGCCCTGGCCGCCTACAACGCCGGACCGAACTGCGTCGACAGCTTCGGTGGCATCCCCCCCTACCCGGAGACGCGACAGTACATCCGCAAGGTTCTGGAAATCTACTGGCGCAACGCCCGCTCCCTGCCGCAGGACGGCTTGGACTACGCCAACGCCGGCGGTCGCCCCCCTGGCATGGTCGCCGTGAAGAGGGAACGCCAACGCACACTCCTGACCGACGGCGTCCCCTTGCGCTCCTACGAGCCCGCCCCAGGGTCGGGCGTGATCGTGAGGCGTTCGCTTGGCGATCAGGAGGCACGACCGGTTGTCCAACTCACCCAGGCCGAGGGGGACTCGATCCTGCGCCGCGATGACATCGGCCTGATATCCGCCGGGCTCTACGTTCACCAGCGCCTGGACGATGACATTCCCGTCCTGCGCCTGGAGCGCTTCCGGCGCTAAACTCCGGCAATTTTTTCCGCCCCAATTGCCATTCTGACCTTGCAACCCATGCCTCGGGTCCTTTTTATTCCGGGACCCCTGGGTTTGTCGCCGGCATCCTCTGCTCCTGGCTGCCGCGCCGAACCTCCCCCGATCCCACCGCGCATACCCGCCCCTCCAAGGTCGAAACCGCGGAGAACGCCATACCCACTCGCCATGTCGGATCGGTTCTCGATCTCGGCCGTGATACGTCTAATTTATTTATTAAAAAATCAGATATTGTGGTAGGGTTGTTGCAGAGGTGAAAGGCTTGGCACCGCGGTCCATTGCCGGGTTTCAGGCCTCTCTCCCCACGCTGCGCGACCAGGGTGCGACGGGTCGCGGACCGGCGGCGGCGTCAACCTCGCATCCGCAACCTGGAGCCCCCATGAACGACACCGGAATCCAGACCTCTCTGCTCGCCTCTCTGAGCGATCACGTCCTCCACCTCACGGCAACGGAAGGGGATGTCTACCTGCCCGACGCGTCGTTTCTGCTCGAAGGGGAGTACAGCCGTCTCGGCGACAACCTGGTCATTGAGAATCCGCACGGTGCCCGCGTGGTGGTCGATCACTACTTCTCCGGCGGCCACCACCCCCTGCTCAAAACCGCCAACGAGGCCACCGTCACCCCGGAGACGGTGCAAGCCCTGCTGCTCAATCCGACCGAACCCTTCATGGTCGCCGGCCCGACGCTATGGCCCGGCGGCGAGGCGGAGGCACCGATCATCGGCCAGGTGGATCGCATTGTCGGTCGCGTCTTTGCCCGCGACCGCAATGGCGAGTCCCGGTTGCTGCAAAAGGGGGATGCCGTCCGCCTGGGCGATGTCGTCAAAACCGGCGCCGACAGCCTGCTCAAGCTCCTATTCAGCGACGGCACGATATTCCAGATCGGTGAGGACGGACGCGGCATCTTCAACCAGTACATCTTCGACACCGCCACCTCCACCGGCAAGTTTGGCGTGACGATCCTGCAGGGAATCTTTCGTTACGTCAGCGGCAAGCTCGCACACCTGAGCCACTCGGGTCAGCATTCGGTGATCAAAACTCCGGTGGCAACAATCGGCATCCGCGGCTCGGCCCTCGATGGTGAGGTCACCCCCAGCGGCGAGACGACGGTCGTGCATACCGCCGGCGTCCTGACCATCGGCGACGCCCAGGGCCAGGGGTCGGTCACCCTGACCACCCCAGGCACTGCCTCCGCCGTTTCGTTCTCTGGCGGACCACCGAAACCGGCCTTCCAGGCACCCGAGGCATTCATCGCCAAGATGCAATCCCAACTTTCCAACAAGGTGTTCGAGCACAAGGAACAGGTCGAACAGAAAAAGATCGACGACAAGGTACAGCAGCAACAGACGGAGCAGAAACAGGCCGTCCCCGCTGACAAGAAGGGCGACGCCCCCACGAAGGATGCTCCCGCAAAGGATGATGCCCACAAGGGGGGTGACAAAGCCCAGGATGCCGCACCCAAGGACGATGCGCATAAGGGGGGCGACGCCAAGGGTGGGCCGGACTTCGGCAACCCAACCCCTCCTGCCGCGGACGGCAAGGGCGCCGGAGGGAGCGGTGGGCCAGATTTTGGCAGCGGCACGGTGGAAAAAGCCGCCCCGGCTGGCGGTGGGGGCGGCCCTGATTTCGGAAGCGCCGCCCCGAAGGACCAGATTGGCACCGGCGCTGGCAAACCCGACGCTGGCGGCACGGGCGGTGGCCCCGACTTTGGCGTTGGCAGCATCCCGAGCAGCCCCGGCACCATGCCAACCACGGGCACGACCACCGGCAGTTCCCTGTTGGGACCCAACCCCCTCGGGTCACAGGCGTTCGGCACATTCGGACCAACCAGCCCGACGGGTGGCTCCCCAACTTCGACCGCGCCCACGTTTGGCCCCTTTCTCACCCCAACCCCCAACCAACCGGCTCCTGCACCCGTGGTTTCGACCGTGGTGCAACCGATAGCGCAGATTCCGCTCGCCAAGGGTGTGTTCCTTGACAGCGCGGTCGGCGGTCTCAGCTACCAGACAAGCAGCCAATCCGGAGTAACCGACGCCAGCGGATCCTTCGCCTATCGGCCCAACGAGACGATCAAGTTCTACCTCGGCAGCCTCCTCCTTGGGGAGTCCGCCGGCGGTTCGACAATGACGCCGCTCAACATCGCCGGCGCGCCCAGCTCGGCCAGGATGACCAACATCCTGCAAATTTTGCAAATGGCCGACGCCGACCACAACCCAAACAACGGCATTCAGGTGTCGAGCGCTTTTACCAGCGTCCTCTCCGGGATGAGCCTTAATCTCGATACGCCATTAACGGCTTCATCCGCCGCGCCGCTGACCGCCCTGCCCGGTGTCACCTACGTTTCCGCATTGCAGGCCTGGCAGCATTTTGCCGAAACCCTCAACAGCCTCAACGGCCAAAGTGGTGGTGGCGGATTTACCGAACTGACCCTCTCCAGCGACACGCTCCTTGACAATGCCACCGCCGGCACCACCATCGGCACCTTGTCCACGACCAACACGCGCGGCGGGGTGCCGGTCATCCAGATCGTCGGCGGACCCGACGCCGACATGTTCGAGGTCGTCAACGGCACGTTGCAACTCAAGGCCGGCGCAGTGCTCGATATCGCCGACAACCCGACGCTCGAAGCCGAGTTCATGGTCACGGACGCCAACGGCATCCTCCTGCCACGCCTGGACACCCTGACTGTCACCCTGGTGAGTTCCACACACGCGCCAGGCCTCACCGGGAGCACCGTGATCGCCGCCAACACCAACGACCTGGCCACCCCCGCCAGCGATACCATCGACAACCTTTTTGCCAGTCTGTACACGGAAAACAACACCGGCGGACACATGGCGGGCGTGGCGGTAGTTGGCAACACCGCGACCAGCAGCCAGGGGGTGTGGCAGTTTTCCACGGACGGGGGCCACACCTGGACCGCGATTGGTCAGGTCAATGACGGCGCCAATGCCATCGCCCTCTCCGCCACGGCCGAGGTGCGCTTTCTGGCGGCGGCCAATTTTTCCGGTTCCGTGCCCGAGCTGGAGGTTCGCGCCCTCGACGACAAGTACACCTCGGGCTTCTCATCTGGAAGCACCCTGGTCCACATCGACACGTCAATCCCCGGGGGGTCGACGCCGATCAGCGCCGGGACCGCCACCCTGGGCACGGAGGTCGCGTACTATGCCGGCGTCGCCCATCTAGCCGGGAGCATTTCCGGAACGGCGGCCAACTTGGCGGCCAATATCGGTGGGTTGATCAGCGGGTCGATTGACCTGACGGTAACCGACACCGCAACCGTGAAACAGCTGACCACGCTTGAAGGGATGACCAGCGGCAAGGTCACTGTTACCGAAATTGCCGACGCCGCCACCAACCTCGCCGCCGACGCCGCCACCAACAACGGTGCCGGAACCTTCATCGCCGATCACACCATCACCGTCACCGATGCCGCCACCATCGCCGAGTTGACCGCGATCGATGGGGCAAAAGGCTCCGGCTCCCTGACCTATACCGCCATCAGCGACACCGCCGCCAACCTCGCCGCCGACGCCGCCACCAACAACGGTGCCGGAACCTTCATCACCGATCATGCCGTCACCGTCACCGACACCGCCACCAACCCCCGAGTGAGGGC
>PEAJ01000118.1 GCA_002753495.1 Magnetococcales bacterium HA3dbin3
ACGCGGGAGACCATCGAGCTGTTCCACAAGCCGGCCTACGTCGAGCAGGTTATTGGGCAGTCGGCGACCGGCAGAGGCTACCTGGATTACGGCGATACCCCAGCCTTCGTTGGGGTGTTCGAGGCCGCCTCCTACGTGGTCGGCTCGACTCTTGATGCCGTAGAGGGGATCATGCGCGGGGAGTTTCGCCGCGGGTTGATCCCGATTGCCGGGTTGCATCACGCGCGTCCGGAGCGGGCCGGGGGCTTCTGTGTCTTCAACGACCCGGGTGTGGCGATCATGGTTTTGCGCCAGAAGTTCGGTCTGAAGCGCATCGCCTATATCGACATCGATGCCCATCACGGGGATGGCGTTTTCTATCCGTTTGAGTCCGATCCGGATCTCGTTTTTGCCGATCTGCACGAAGATGGTCAGTACCTCTACCCCGGTACCGGCCATGCGCACGAAACCGGCAAGGGTCCGGCGACCGGCACCAAGTTGAACATCCCCCTGCCGCCATTCGCCAACGATACCAACTTTTTCGAGGTCTGGCCGAAGGTCGAGGCGCTGCTGCGCGACCGGCAGCCGGAGTTTATCATCCTTCAGTGCGGTGCCGACTCCATCGATGGTGATCCCATCACCCATATGCGCTACTCCCTTGCCCCGCATGCCCACGCGGCGGCGTCGCTCTGCCGGCTGGCCGAGGAGTTCGGTCACGGGCGTGTCGTGGCGGTTGGTGGTGGCGGCTACAATCTGCGCAACATCGGTCAGGGTTGGAGTGCCGTCCTGCAGTCTCTGTTGGAAACCCCGGTCGGTGTCTCTTGAGTTCGTGCCGGTGAATCCAGGGCCATGACCAACCCCGTCGACGATCCGGCAGGCTTTTTTCCGCGTGGCTCGGTGGTATTGGTGGGTGCCGGTCCGGGTGATCCGGATCTGCTGACGATCGGTGCCCTGCGCGTTTTGCAAGCGGCGGATTGTGTTGTCTACGATGCCCTGGTGTCGCCCGAGGTGCAGGCGCTCATTCCGCCGGCCTGTGCGACGATCTTTGCTGGCAAGCGTGGCGGACGCCCCTCGGCCAAACAGATCGACATCTCCGAGACCCTGGTGCGCCTTGCACGCGAAAACAAGCGTGTGGTTCGCCTGAAAGGGGGGGATCCGTTCATGTTCGGCCGTGGCGGTGAAGAGGCCTGCTGCCTGGTGCGCGAGGGGATTCCGTTCCGCGTCATTCCCGGAGTCACCGCCGGCGTGGCGGGACCGGCCTATGCTGGCATTCCCTTGACCCATCGTGGCATCAATGCCAGCGTCGGTTTTTTCACCGGACACGAGCAAAACGAGGGGATGGAAGGGACAGGAGCGGAGGATGTGCGCTCAAGCATGGATTGGGCATTGATCGGCCAGATCTTCCCGGTCATTGTCCTTTACATGGCGATGAAAAACATCGGCTTTATTGCCGATCGCTTGGTGCACGGCGGGCGATCGCCGGAGACACCGGTGGCCTTTGTACGCTGGGCGACCACGCCGCGACAATCCACCCTTGTCACCACCCTCAAGGATGCACAGCGCGATAGTGTCGCCCTCGACCTCAAACCACCCGCCATCATTGTCATCGGCGAGGTGGTCCACTTCCGGCGAGCCCTGGCCTGGTTCGCCGACCAGACGCTCGAAAACCCCGTCGATACCTGATAATTGCCGCCATGCCGGTACGGGCGGGTGGTTGCGGAAGACCAAGGAGAAGTTCTCATGCCAGAGACCGTTCGTTTGCCAGAACTTGGGGAGAACATCCATGGTGGCGATCTGGTGCGGGTGATCGTCGCGGTGGGGGATCGCATCGCCCCCGGGCAACCCCTGCTTGAGATCGAGACCGACAAGGCGGTGATTGAGGTTCCGGCCAGCGTCGGTGGCACGGTGCTGGAGGTGTTGGTCAAACCGGGGAGCAAGGTGCAGGTAGGGCAGCCGATCCTCAGCATCGAGGCGGGTGGCGCATCGGTGGTTGCCCAACCCGTGGCAGCAGCTTCCACACCGGCGCCTGTCGCCGCAACACCTCCATCCCCGACGACTTCCCCCCCGATTGTTACTCCCGTACCGGTTGCCGTTGCTCCCACCCAGCCGCCGGTGATGCTTTCCGCCACGCCTGCTGGGCAGAAGCCGGCGACCGGGGCCGAGTATCGTGGTCCGGTACCGGCATCGCCGGCGGTACGACGAGAGGCGCGTGAACTGGGGGTTGATATTCGTGCGGTCACCGGTTCCGGGCCACACGGTCGCATCACGCTTCAGGATGTGCGTGCGCATGTGCGTTGTCATCTGGAACAGGCTCCGGCTGTCACTTCCCAGATGTCGGTGGCCTCTTCTGGCGCATCGGCGATTCCCTACCATGCCACGCTGCCAGATTTTACCCGCTGGGGTGCGGTGAGCATTGAGCCGATGAGCAACGTCCGTCGCGCGACGGCGCTGCACCTGGCGGCGACTTGGAATACCGTGCCGCAGGTGACGGGGTATGATCGTGCCGATATCACCGACCTGGAGGCGACGCGGAAAAAACTTTCCGCCGAGTTGGCAAAAAATGCTGGGGTCACGTTGACCCTCACCGCCATCCTGATCAAGGTGGTGGCGGTGGCGTTGAAGCGCTTTCCTCAGTTTAACGCCGCGGTGGACATGACCCGACAGGAGATTATCTACAAGCAGTACCTGCACATCGGGGTGGCGGTTGATACCCCGCATGGTCTGCTCGTGCCGGTGCTGCGCGACGCCGGGCAGAAGGGGCTGACCCAGATTGCCCGGGAGCTTGCCGACCTGTCGACGCGCGCCCGTGCGCGCAAGCTCAAGCCGGAGGAGATGCAGGGTGGCTGCTTCACCATCTCCAACCTTGGTGGCCTGGGCGGCACTGGTTTCAGCCCGATTATCAATCATCCGGAGGTGGCGATCCTGGGGGTGTCACAAGGGCGTCTGGAGCCGGTCTACGATGCCGATGGCGCCTTGCATCCCCGTTTGCTGGTGCCGCTCTCGCTCTCCTACGATCATCGCCTGATTGATGGCGGCGATGGAACACGCTTCCTGCGCTGGGTCTGTGCTGCCCTGGAGCAGCCCCTGCTGCTGCTGTTGGAGGGGTAGGGGAGGGGGAGTTGTAGTCGCCTACGTTTGCAGGGCGGGTTCGTCTTCTGCCTGTGCCGGTCGGTGTTGGCCTGTCCGGACGGGAGGGTCCGGGTGGGTTTTGTGTGCGCCAGGCTCGTAGGCTCTTACGCATGAGAGGTTGGGGTTGGCGCCGATTGGCGTGGGAGCGCTGCCACTAACGGCACAATAATTGCGTTAAATCGGCCAGCGGTTGAAGTTTTCCGCGACCAGCGCCAGGGATGAAGGGGCGTGAACTGGGCAGGATGCCGCCAGCCGGAAAGCCGGCCAGCATCCGGTATTCTCAGGGAGGTTGTCCCCCGAACTTCCCATCCCAACCCGAAAGAGAGCGACCATGCGTTGTCCCAGCCAACGTCACGACCAGATTTCCCCGTTCGTCCAGGAGTATCTTCAGGCGTTCAACCGCTCCCTGCACGCCCTTGACGCCTCCGCCATGGAGCGGGCTGGTGTCATCCTCGCCGATCTTTACCGTCGCGGCGGTAAGTTGCTTGTCTGCGGCAACGGTGGTTCGGCGGCGATCGCCAACCACTGGTTGTGCGATCACCTCAAGGGGGTGCAGACCGATACCGGCCTCAAGCCCAAGGTGATCAGCTTGAGCGCCAACTTGGAGATCATCACCGCCATCGCCAACGACATCGCCTACGACGAGGTGTTCACCTATCAACTGGCCACCCTTGCCGATCCGCAGGACGTTCTCATCACCGTCAGCGCTTCCGGCAATTCGGAGAACATCGTGCGCGCCATCCGCTGGGCGAAGGCGCACGCGGTGACCACCATTGCCCTGACCGGTTTTGCCGGCGGGCGCAGCGCCGAGCTGGCCGATGTCAACCTTCACGTCGACGCCGCCAACTATGGGGTGGTGGAGGATGCCCACCATGCGATTATGCACATCCTGGCGCAGTTTGTCCGTCAGTGGCACATGCCGCCGGAGATGGTGGCGCAAAGAACCTTTTGACGATTGATGACCATGGTCCCCGACAAGCGCCTTTTCCTCTGCACCGACCTTGATCGCACCCTGCTGCCCAATGGCCATGTGCCGGAGCCGTCCGGAGCGCGCGAGCTGTTTCGTGCCCTGGTCAGTCACCCGGCGGTGACCCTGGCCTACGTGAGTGGGCGTAATCAGCCGCAGATGCGGGAGGCGATCGCCGACTGGAACCTGCCCGCCCCGAAGTGGGCGATTTGCGATGTCGGCGCAACTATTTTTCGCGTCACGGGAGAGACCTGGCACCCCTGGACCGCCTGGAATGACGCGATCGCCTCCGACTGGCGTGGAATGGACAGTTGGCAGGTTGCCCCCCTGTTGCAGGGAATCGAAGGGCTGCGCAAGCAACCGGAGACGCAGCAGAACCGCCACAAGCTGAGCTATTATGCCGATCCGGAGAGCGACAGCGCCCGACTGCGCGCCGCAGTCCTCGCCCGACTCGTGCCGCACGGGGTTCGTGCCACCGTCATCTGGAGCATCGAGGAGCTGGAGAACATCGGCATGCTCGATGTTCTGCCAGCGGGTGCCTCGAAGTTGCATGCGATCCAGTTTGTCCGGGCGCACCTCGGGTTTACGCCGGAGGAGACGCTCTTTGCCGGTGACAGCGGCAACGACCTGGAGGCATTGTGCGGCCCGCTGCCGGCGGTTCTGGTGGCCAACGCCCGCCCGGAGGTACGCGCAGAGGCGACCCGGCGCATCCAGAATGCCAGCCATCCGACCGCCCTGTTCTTTGCCGGGCGAGGGATCCGTGGGCTCGGTGGCGACTACGCTGCCGGCATCCTCGAGGGGGTTATGCACCACCATCCGCACGCGGCGACATGGTTTTGACGGGGGTCGTCAGGGTGACAGGCCCAGGAGCCGTTGCCGCAACCCCCGACAGTGTGACCCTTCAGACCCGACGCGAGTGCTGAAAGTAGTGCCGCGTGCCGCTCAGCAGGGCGTCGGCCATGCTCTCCTGGAAGGAGGCGTTGCGCATCAACTCCTCCTCCTTGGGATTGCTCAGGAAGGCCATTTCGACGAGTACCGACGGAATGTCCGGGGCTTTGAGGACGGCAAAGCCGGCCTGCTTGACGCTCTTGTAGTGCAGCCGCATGCGTCCGACGTTCTGCAGGCTGCCAAGGAGGTTTTGTGCCAGGAGCAGGGCGCGGTTCAGGGAGTCGCGCTGGGCGAGGTCCATGAGCATCTCCGCCACTTCCGGCTCGACATCCTCTTGCAGGTTGACGCCGCCGATCAAGTCGGCGCTGTTTTCCCGCCGCACCAGGGCCTTGATTGCCCGATCCGGCGTCGACATCCCACGCTCCGACAGGCAGTAGACCGATGCGCCGCGCGCCGATGGAATATGAAAAGCATCGGCATGCAGGCTCATGAACAGGTCGGGACTGTAATGGCGGGCAATCGAAACCCGCTTGTTGAGCGAGACAAAGGTATCGCCCGTGCGCGTCAGGTGGGCACGGAAACCAGGGGTACGGTTGATGCGGTCGGCGAGCTTTTTGGCGACATTGAGCACCACATCCTTTTCTTGTGTTCCCTCGGGGCCGATGGCACCCGGATCCTCCCCGCCATGGCCAGGATCAATCACCACCACCGATGGCCCACCGCTCTTGGCGTTGACCCGTTTGACGGGTGTCACCGCGTGAGCCAGGGAGGCTGGCAGCAAGAGGCTACCGGAAAACAGAGCCATCGCCTTGAGAAGCTTGCGACGTTCCACTTTCATGACATCCCTCCGTCGGCACTTGTTCCCAACTCCCCCTCCCCAAGGGTTCGTGCTACCCTGGGGAACCCGCGTCGAGATCGAAAAGCACTCCCAGGTGCTTTCGGGGATCCGGTGCCCCACGGCACCGGATCTATCGCCGTCACTTTTTGACGTCTCGACCCCTCGGTCACCGGTGAAATAGCAACATGCATGCCGAGGTCCGGGGAAGTGTCAACCGTCCAGGCAGGAGAGGATATGTCCACGGACGATCTTTCTGAAATCAACAAGTTCGATCGTATTGCCCACGAGTGGTGGGACCCAAACGGTCGTTTCAAACCCCTGCATCGCATCAATCCGGTGCGTTCATCCTACATCCAGGAGCGGTTGGCCGACTGCGGGTTCGCCGACATGTCAAAAGTGCGTATCCTTGACATCGGCTGCGGTGGCGGGATCCTCTCCGAGGAACTTGACCGGCTCGGCGCGAGCGTTACCGCCATCGATCGTTCCGAGAACATCATCGGTGTTGCCAAGGCACACCAGAGTGAGAGCGGATCGCGCGTCGATTATCGGTTGCAGTCGGTCGGCGATCTGGCCCGGGAGACGCCGGCGTCTTTCGATGCCGTCGTTGCCATGGAGGTGTTGGAGCACGTTGCCGATCCGCCGGAATTTGTTCGAGAGTGCGCCATGGTGCTCAAGCCGGGCGGTTTGCTCTTCTTTTCAACCCTGAATCGCACCATGCGTGCATGGTTGCTGGCCATCGTCGGTGCGGAGTATGTCCTGGGTTGGCTGCCGCGCGGCACCCACCAGTACGACCGCTTCATTCGTCCTTCGGAGCTGTCTGGCTGGCTACGGGCGACTGGCATCCACGTGCGCGATGTTTCCGGGATGAGCTACGTTCTCTGGCGCGATGCCTGGGAGATCAGCCGCGATCCCAGTGTCAACTACCTTGGGTACGGGATTCTCGGGACTGCTGTCAGCGGTGATTGAAGAGCCGAGTGATCAGCGGGCGGGCTGGGCAGGGTTTGCGGTGGGTGTCGGGGGTGTTGGGTTTGTCGCTGTGTCCGGTCGAAAATGCAGGCGTTTCTGCACGGTGCCCTGGGTGTCGATGCCGAGGATCTCCTGTCCGCCTTGACCGTCGTCGACGAGCAGGGCGATACCGCTGCCCCAGCTGGTCAGATGGGTGATGCGACCGCCGGCTGGCAGGGGAAGCTGGGAGGAGGGGGAGACCCCGGTTGCAAGGGGTGCGGTTGCCGATCGGGTGGATTCCCCCCAACCACGTGCGCCGGCGCGCTGCAACACCAGCACAAATCCGACGAGGATCAACACCGCACCGAGGATGACAAACCCCTTCAGGATACGCATGGGTGACGCAACCTCCGCAACTGGCAGTCGGGTGGTATTGATTCCGCCGTCGTTGGCCGGCATGCGGCTTGATCAAGCCCTGGCCGCCTGCGACCATACCCTCAGCCGTAGCGTCATTCAACGGCTCATCCGGCAGGGGGCGATTTGCCGTGATGAGGGTATCCCGGGTGCGGATGCTCTCCGCATGGCGGCCCTCGACCCGGCGGACCGGGTACGGGGCGGCGAGCGATTTTGCATCGAACCGCCGCCGCCTGAACCGATGACGGCGACACCGGAAGCGATTCCGCTCGTCATCCGCTACGAGGATGATCATCTGCTCGTGGTGGACAAGGCCGCCGGGCTGGTGGTGCATCCCGGGGCCGGCAATGCGCGTGGAACCCTGGTCAATGCCCTCCTGCACCACTGTGGCGTGCAGGTGGTGGAGGGGGGGCGCACCAGCGAGGGAGGAGAGCCTGGCCTCTCTGGCGTCGGTGGGCCGTTTCGTCCGGGCATCGTCCACCGATTGGACAAAGACACAAGCGGCCTGCTCGTCGTTGCCAAAAATGATGCCGTGCATGCGGCACTGGCGGAGCAGTTTGCCGCGCATTCGGTCACACGGCGCTACCTGGCATTGATCCGGGGCTTGCCGCGGCCGCATCAGGGGACAATCGACGCCCCGATCGGGCGTCATCCGACGCGACGCACGCGCATGGCCGTCACCTCTCGCCACGGACGCCGGGCTGTCACCCACTTCACCATCCTGGAGCGGTTTGCCGGTCTCACCTTGATTGCCTGTCGCCTGGAGACCGGGCGCACGCATCAGATTCGTGTGCATCTGGCGCACATCGGCCATCCCGTGCTTGGCGATCCGGTTTACAGCCGTCCGTTCCAGCCGCCGGGTCCCTGGCCGGAGGCGGTGCGCATGTGTGTCACCGCCTTCAGGCGGCAGGCGTTGCACGCCGCTGCCCTCGGGTTCACCCACCCGGTCACTGGGCAGCGCCTGGAGTATGACGCGCCGCTGCCAACTGACTTTGCCGAGCTGCTGGCGGCATTGCGCTCCCTGTCCCAGGGATTCGCTGTGTAGAGCCCACCGCCTGTCGGTCTTGTTGACGAGCCTTGCGCGCAGGATTGCCGGTCAGCGCGACGTGGCCGCGCGCGGCTACC
>PEAJ01000119.1 GCA_002753495.1 Magnetococcales bacterium HA3dbin3
TGCTGACTTTGGTACACGAGCGTCGGTTCGCCATAGAGTTGGACAAGGTTTTGCAGAGCCCCCGCATCCGAGGAGCTGTAACCAAGAATTTCCACCTCCCGTCCGCGACTGTGCGCGAAAAACGGCTTGGGCGCGGCTTCGCCAAAGAGACGGGTCAATAAGGCATGCATCCGATAGCCTGGATCCGGATCCGCCTTCTCCCAAGCATGAGTGCGGGAACCGTAAGCCAGTCGGGCTGGTAATCGCATCTGCACCATGTACAGTGGATCCCTCATGGCGGTACTCCCGGTGACGATGACTCTTGAGCGCGTGGAACCATCCCGACCAAAACCATTCTTTGCCCACAGTGGATTTGGTTCGCCCAGTCGCGCTGGTCAGTCAGGGGTTCGAGACGATTTTTGTCCGATTTTTCCGGTCCCTGACCCGGTGGCCAGCAGGCACGCATGGGCTCGGTGACGACCAGCCCGGAGGGAATGACCTCTTTGTGAACGAAGGTCGCCAAGGCATCGTAGAGGGTCGGTGCCTCCATGCGCCCGGCAAAAATAGGCATGCTCGGCAGACAATTCTTGCGGCCGATGAACAACGGCCGCGCCGGCTCCCGTAATGCTCTCTCCAGATCCGCGAGCGTCGGAGATAAATCCGCCGGCTCCAGGGTCAGGGCGACGGTGCACAGGGCATCGGCGCGATAGGGACGAAAGCGAATGTGCGTCGAAGAGGTGGCATCGCCCTTGCCGCGCTCTTCGACCAGACCACGTGTCGTCCAGCCATACTTTGCCATATCCATGAACGGCTGCCCCAGGTCGACGGTCTGATAGTCCTTAACCTCCTCGCCTTCGCGATCGAGGCGCGCGGCAAAACGCAATCGCCCCTGCAATTGCTCCAGTTTGTCGATATCGGCATGGTTCCACCCCAGGGCATTGCCGAGCAGACCGGTCAGCATCGAGGCCGAGGGAAAGGGACGGATCGCCCCGTGTTGGTCAACGATCGGACCACCAAAGGCAAGAAGGGGAGCCTCCAGCCGAAGGATGATCATCTCCATCACGCACTCTCCAGAACTTGGGCGGCGCTCCACTTGGCCAGCTCGCCGAGGGTGAGAGAGCCATCCACGGGCAGGAGCGAAGCGTCGCCCATCGTCGCTACCTTGCGCATTTCTCCCTCGCCGTACATGGCGTCACACTTTTTCAGGTAAGTGCCAAGTTGGGTGATGGCGGCGTCGCGCAGATCGCCGGAATTCCGGTTGGGGACCGGCTGGCGGAAGGCGTTGGCCAGGGTGCGTGGCTGACGACGACCGCTCTCCACCAGCACCATCTCCGCGTAGCCATAGGGGGCGGTGGAGCCTTTTTTTGCCCCGGGCGAGACGGTGGCAATGAGGTGCAGCAGATTTTCCACCACCTGGGCCGCGGTTTGCCGGTCGCTGGCGAGGTTCTCAACCAGCAGTGGAATATCGACCACAACATAGCCATAGAACAGGCCGCTGGTCAGTTCGCTGTCGTTGATGTGGCCGGAACCCAATTCGCCCGCTTCCTGGATCAGATCGTCGATTGCGGAAAAATAGTCGGTCTCCAGCTCCTGCGCGTGCACGGTGAAGGCGTGGGCAACGTGGATTGCGGCATCAAGGCGGGTGAGCAGGTCACTTGTCACCATGCGCCCAAAGAGAGCGGCATCCAGTCCGGCGGGCAGGCGTGTTGCCTCGATCAGGGCCTTCAGGTTTTTTCTCTCTTTTTTGAAGAGGACCTTGACCGCCTCCTCGCTGGCTTTGGCGTTGTCTGTTTCAGCAACGATCTCCTTTACCTTCTCCTGAATAAACCGTACCTCCGGTTGCCCAAGGATGACTACTTGATTGGTTTCCAGAGAAATCTCCTGACTGCCTTGCTCGTCAGATGCATCCTTCCCCTTTTTCTTTTCCTCCTTCTCCTTTTTGGCGCGGGCGCTGCTTCCAAGGATCTCGTCCTGAAATGCCGCCACGGCGGCTTCCACCTGCTGTTTTCGATCAGGATTGGCCTTGATCAATGGTTCTGCAACCTTATTGGAAAAAATCAGCCGCGAGCGCAGGCTCATCTCAATGTTGCTGATGCGCTTCAAGGCATGGTCGTCTTCGGCCGTGCGCCAGTGCCGTTTGAGACATTGCGAGGAGACACGCGTCCGGGTGGCGCCCCCGAAGGGGAGGCGTTTGGCCATGCCCGCATCATCGCGATTGAGCAGGGTGGCGGCGTAGCTGGTCAGAAAGTGGATTTGCAAAAAGCGCGGCTGGCTCATGGGGTTACTCTCCTTGGATCGTGAAATTTAGACAGACTGGTTCGATGTTGGGTCGGAGTCACTGGGCTGGTGGGAAAAGTAGCTTCGAGCCAGGCGGCGACGCTGCTCTTCCGCTTTGTCGGCGTCCTGGGTGAGGATGAAGGTGGCAAAGTGAATCCAATCCACCGCCACCCCCTTGGCGCGCAAAAAGCGGCAGGTACGGTTCACGGCGTCGAAAAAGGCCTCGTCGCGACTGTTGAGCAGCTTGTGGAAACGGGTTTCCGAATAGCCAGCCTTGGCCAGCACTTGCCCGGGGTAGGCTCCCGGTTGGTGCGGGTACGGAGCCATGAGCGCCATGCCGGCCAGTACCGCCAGCCAGCGGTTTTCCGTCTCTTCCATGGATCGGGACTCCTCGGTCTGGTCAGAGTAGCTGGTAAGCAGGCGCCAGGCAGTGGGGGAAATCTCACCACCAAGGCGCCAGCGGCGTAGTTCGGCCATTTCGCCAGTGCCCAGACACCCATGCTCTTGCTCACATGACATGCGCCTGGCTACGTCACGTATCTTCTCCCTTAGCCCGATCGTGGCGGCCTCGGTTTGATGGTCAGGGTTGTTCATGATTCTCGACCTCCTGTAACACCTCTTCTTTGCGGGGGATCATCTCGGGGAAATTCTTTTTCAAGGCGCCATGGAAGGTACGATCGGCGGCGGTAAAGATTTGGTAACGCCGTGCGCCGCCGCCGATCAGTGACCCTTTGGCGGACTCCACCACCAACGTGGCCTGATCGCGCAGCAGCGCAAACCAGGCTTGCCTGGCCTCCTCCGGGGAGAGCTCCACGCTCTCCCACAGGGAGGGAAAAAATTTCTCATCGATCCGGCGATCGTAGGCTTGGGTCCAGGGAGTGGCGCGATCATCCTTGAAATTCAACTTTTTCGGGGCCTCCTGGATCATGGTGAGCAGGGCTGGCTTCAATACCTTGTTAGCCATACGGCCGACTTGCTCCGTCCGTTCCTTGGCCATGTCGGCCAGAGTCTTTCGTTTCACGGCACAGCCGAATATCGCCATAACTGGTTTGGGGATCGGGATGCGGCGCTCGTGAAATCCCTCGGTTTTTCCCTGCCCACGCGTCAGGGCGCGGGCGTAAAACTCCCACTCATTCGATTCGGAAGAGGGCGTCCATTCCTGGGCCGGTGCTGGCGTATGGCCCTCCACCCCAAGCAGGAGGCGATAGCAGGTTCCGTAGTCAAATCCCCGATTGGAAACAGTCAGGGAGGTGAGTTCCTTGTCGGTACGCAACGGGGTCCAGGGGTCACCGAGTACCCCCTTGAACTCCTTGGCCTGGATGCGTGGCCCCTTGCTCGTGCTGGTATGCGCCACGAGTTGACCGGAATCCTCCGCGAGGCGCACCCGGCGACAAACCTCAATGAAATAGGGGTCGAGGTCGTGCAGGGCGAGGGAGGAGCCTCCATCCCAGGGCAAGGTCCAGGTCAGTCCGACGCCCCCTGCCTCCGGGTAGCCTGAGTGCCGACTAAGCAGCTCGGGACGATAGTGACGGAGGAAGGCAACATCGCGACGGAAGTGTGCCGCGGCATCTGCTCCCCCCGGGCGAATGCCCACACCGGGACGACTGGCGAGGCCACCGTTCATCCGGGCGATGCCGTAGTTATCCCGGCCAGAGAAGCCTTCCATGGTTTGCAGATTGACCAGGGCGAAGATCCAGTGCTCCGGTCGCGGATCGCCCACACGGGCCATCTTGATGTCGTGGTCCTTGGCCGTGACCAGGACGTCAATGGCGTCGCTCTGGGCAAACCGGTTCTTGAGCGGGGCGAGGCTCCCCTCGGGCACCGGCGGCTGCATGAAGGCGGGCTGGCTGAGATCCTCAACCAACAGGTGCCAGGGCGCGTCGTTCGGCCAGTCAGGGGTGAGGGCGCGCAGGATCTGGCGCCAGGCGTTGGCCGTGTCGGGCAGTATCTCTTCCCCGGCCTGATGCAGGGCGATGGCGGCAAGCTGCACCAGGAAGGCGTGCCAGGCATGCACCTGGAACGGTTGCAAGGCGGCAAACGCCACGATCTCCTGCCGCGTAAGCCCGGCCATCACCTCTGGCAGGGAGCAGCCGACCCGCCCGCCATCGCCACGATCAACGCGCAACAGCGGATCCTCCATCAAGTTGTGGCGCATGGGCATCTCCTCATCCGGGACAATCGTTCCCTCAATCGTTTGGCATGCATCAGTTTCTCCCTGGCTTGACGTGGGGGGTGATCAGGAGTCGTCAGTCATGAGGCGCAGCCCGAGCCGATCGTAATGGAACCTCTTGTCGGCAAAGCTGAATTGGATCACCCCCGGTTCGGGGGTGGAAGGGGGGACACTTTCAGGAGTCGTGTCATCCTGGAACCAATGTCCGGGCAGGGTGAGCGTCTGGACTTGCCCGCCGAACGGACCCACGGGTACCGGATCAAGATGAATCAGACGATCCCGCGCGCCGAGGCGGGTGGCCAACTGAACCGAAATATCCTGCTTGAAGTTGCACTCCCAAAGGGATTTGTCACGGTCGTAGATTCCGTGTCTGGCGGTGTTTCTCTTCGCTGCATCCGTTCCCCAAACCCCTTCGCCGTGGGTTTGCCAGGCTTTGCCGCGTGCGGTGACCAGATCTTTGAGACGTTCCGGGTGGGTAGCCGCCTCGACCAGGCGCCGGTTATCGGCCGGGATGGTGATGACCTGGGCTTGTTGCAGCTCCGCAAGCGTGGCGGCAAGTATGCGCAGGTCTTCATAAACGCTACCCCAGCCGTGTCCCTTGGCGGCTGAAGTGGCCTGGCCTTTGGCATCAAGACAGGCTTCAAGATCCTCGGCCGGAGTGAGCATCACCACCTTGGGCAAGACATGGGGTGCCGGTCGCCCGGAACGTGCATGTCGATGCAGACGGCCGACGCGTTGCAGGAACACATCCATTGGACAGAGGTCGGTGATGAGAAAGTCGGCGTCGATGTCCAGGCTCTGCTCGGTGGTCTGCGAGGAGACCGCCACCAGACCGTGACTGTGATCGCTCTTCTTGCCAAAAGCCTCTTCGATCGCTAGGTCGAGCAGTCGACGATCCGCGGGGGCAAAACGGGCATGGTGGGGCGCGGCCACACCGGCGCAACGCAGCAGGAGCCTCCCTTCAGTTCCGGCTTCGCTCTCCAGGGCCTGCTGGGTCTGCATCACCCAGCGCACGGTGTTGCGAATCACGAGCACACGCGCCCCGGAGCGCGCCGCCTCGAGTGCCAATCGGGCCACCTGCGTGGTTTCATCGGCCCAGGGGTGCAGGGTGACGTGAACCTCCTTGCCACGCCCTTCGGCCGGCACCGGAAACAAACTAGCCGCTTGGCCAGAGCAGGAGATGAGCGGATAGGGGAGGACGGCAGCGGCAGCGGGGTCGGGCGGCTTGGCCCGATTGTTCAATTGCAGATATTGGCTCCGTGCCCCGGCGCCGAGGGTGGCGGACATGAGAAGCGCCCGGCCGCCGACCTCGGCATGACGCTTGAGCACCTCGTGCAGCAGAACAGTCATGTAGGCGTCGGAGGCGTGCACCTCGTCGACCACCAGGAGCAGACGGCTGAGTGCTGCCGCCCGCATCTGCGCGTGTTTCACCGCGAGGGTCGACAGCAGCACCTGATCGATGGTGCCAACGGCAATCGGTGCCGCCAGGTAGCGTTTCGGATGCTCCGCCGCCCAGCCGCGAAAGCGGGAGCGGTCGGATTCGTCCGGCCAGAGGGTACGGAAAGGGGCGAGGCGTTTTCCTTCCTCCTCGTCGACGAGGCGCTTCCCTTCCACATCATCGACTCGTATATAGCCAGGAACGGCAAGTACCACCGGTGGCGCCTGTTCACCAAAGGCGCGTTTGACCGCATCCCGGACCCGCGTGTGAATCTGCACCGCGGCCGCGCGCGTCGGCAGGGCGAAATAGAGGCCATCCACCGCGCCAGCGGCAAACAGGCGCATGAAGTGAATCAGCGCCGCTTCGGTCTTGCCGGCGCCGGTCTCCGCCTCCAGAATCACCACCGCGTTGTCCGCCTGGTCGAGAGGCAGCGTTGCCAGCGCGCGCTGGATGGCGTTTGGCGCAGCTTGATCGATCAGCTTGGCGTGGTGTGGATCCCCGGTCGGCAGACGTTGACGCGCAGCGGTGACGGTCATCCCCAGCTCCTTGAGGGCACGGTATGCCTTGGTGTCGACGTCGCTGATTGGGGGGACGGTTGGATCGACAGCGAACGGGAAGAAGCGATCGGCGTCGGAGGCGATCCAATCCGCAAGCGTCACCAGACCGGTGAACAGATGTGCCATCCTCGGCGTGAAGGGGATGGGCTCCTTGATCGCTGCAAATGCTTGTGGGAAAGCCTGGCGTAAGGCTTCCACGAGCTCGTGCAGTCCATTGATGGGGTCGCGGCCGCCGCGTTCCTCCCAGATTGTTTTGACGAGTTTATCATCCCGGATGGGCTCTCCAAGGTGGTGCGGGTCCCCCGGCAAAGGTGCCCCATGATGGCAAAACACCGCCCACAGGGCCTCGCAAAACTGCCTGTTGTCGACAAACCACCCTCCGATGGTCTCCAGACAGAGGTTCTTGGCCGCTTCGCTGGCGCGGTCATGCTGAAGCAACAGGAAGAAAATTTCCCGCACATGGCCGTGTGTCTCCCACTTCCTGTTCGCAGTGTTGTCGTCTGGCTGGAGCGGGTCACCGTGCCGGATGGAAGGACCCTGCTCCTGAAACCCATGGTTGCATTTGCCGGCGTCATGCAGCCCGGCAAGGACGGCCAAGCGATCAACCTGCATTGGGGTCAGGTCATCAAGGCCGGCGGCCCGCGCCAGACGCTTGCGCACCACCGCGCTTTGCAGCAGCGCGCGCAGGACTACCGCCACCTCCAACGCATGGTGTGTCAGGGGATGATAACGATACGCGCTGCCATCCTGGCAACGTTTGCTCCAAAAAAACGGAGGTGCAGGCACGGTCATAGACTCCTTGCGATTGAATCGACATGATCATGGAGATTACCACTTTGATCAAGGATCACACATACCATACTAACAAGTTCTGTGCATCCCGAAAACGTCGTTCGGGGCCTCCATGGGTTGTGGGCCAGCCCATTTTCATGCTGCGGTCATAGCTGATTCCAATTTGCATTCATAGCGATAACTTCGTTGGCTTCGTCGTCGGCTCCTCGCCGTACCAAACGTATCTGTCTCGTCACCTCCTCCTCGCCGCCTCGTTCTCGCGTCGAATGCAAATTGGAATGAGGACGGATTTCCCAAAGCCCAAACCGGTGCCGAATTGTTGGACTGGCGCGCTTCAAACCGGTAGACTGGCCCCGGTGGCCAGGTTCGGGCAACGGGCCACCGAAGCGCCGCCAGAGAGGCAGCGCTGATCTTTGAAAATCCGAAAGGGCAGTTGACTCAGGCTGAAACCTGGAGATATTGGTGATGCAAGCCCCTAAGGATGGGTTTCCGCAACAACCCGATCTTTTCCAGAGAGTGTTAACTTTTAAGCGATTATGTGATACCATTCCTTCCCATGGACCCCTCCAATGGAAGGAGACGTTTGATGAATCCTGCTTGCCCAAAATGCTCAGATCAAGCCACGGTCAAAAATGGTTTTCTGTACGGAAAACAGCGTTTTAAATGCAAACCTTGTGGATACCAATTTACCCGCCTCACTCCCAGAGGACGCCCCTCATCGGAAAAGGTTCTGGCCATTCTGCTCTACCTCCACGGGCTTTCCCTGAATGCCATTGCCAAGCTTCTGTGCCTTTCCACTTCGGCGGTGCTCAAGTGGGTCAGAAAGTTCGCCCAGGATTCCTATCAGAAGCCCGAGCCTACAGGCGCGGTTGTGGTAGAGCTGGACGAAATGTGGCACTTTCTAAAAAAAACAAAACAAAATATGGATTTGGAAGGCTTATTGTCGCGATACCGGTCAGCTCATTGACTGGGAATGTGGCGGTCGTGATCGAGCCAC
>PEAJ01000120.1 GCA_002753495.1 Magnetococcales bacterium HA3dbin3
GACCCAGGGCAGTCGTACTTGGAATTGGCATTTTACCGTGAAAGGGCACTTTGCATTAAAAGTGGTTGGGGGGTCCGGGGGGAGGCTTAAGCCTGCCCCCCGGTGGGGTTCGGGGCGAAGCCCCGAGGTTTTTCCGCCTTTTCGCCCCCCTTCCCACAGGCGATTTTCGCATGCTGTTCGCGAAAATCGCTCTTAAGGGGCTTATCCATTGCCTGACGATTTTTTTGCGTTTCCCAGCAAAAATCGTCAGGCGGATTGCATGTTTTGCCGTGAAAGAGCGCTTTCATCGTCCGGGGTGGTGCGCCGGCCGCCATGCCCGTTAGTTAATTTTCAAGTGCGATTGCCCTGGGATGTGACCCATTCTCGAAGGGATCAAGGAACGGCAACCCGTTGCAGAAGTTCTGACACCAGACGATCCGGCGTGATGCCCTCGGCTTCAGCCTCGAAGGTGAGTAAAATCCGATGGCGCAGGATGTCCGCTGCCAGGGTTTGCACATCCTCCGGGGTGACATAATCCCGACCCGAAAGCCAGGCGTGGGCGCGGGCACAACGATCAAGGGCGATCGTCGCGCGTGGACTGGCACCAAAACGCACCCAGCCACGCAGATCGGCGCCATAAGGGGTTGGGTCACGGGTGGCAAGCACCAGACGGATGAGATACTCCTCCAGCGCCGGTGCCAGATGCAGATCCAGCACCTCCCGTCGCGCGGCAAAGAGGGTCTCCTGGCGCAGAAGAGGGGCGGGGGATTTCCCATCCGTCGCCGACTCTCCGGCCTCGGCACGTGCCAGCGCCAGAATGCGTCGCTCGGTCGCCGGATCCGGATAATCCACGCGCACGTGCAGGAGAAAGCGATCGAGCTGCGCCTCGGGTAGGGGGTAGGTTCCTTCCTGTTCGATCGGATTTTGTGTCGCCATCACCAGGAAGAGCCGGGGGAGGGGATGCGTCACCGCGCCGACGGTCACCTGACGTTCGGCCATCGCCTCAAGCAGGGCCGATTGCACCTTGGCCGGCGCCCGATTCACTTCATCGGCGAGGATCAGGTTGTGAAAGAGCGGCCCCGGCTGGAAACGAAAAGTCCCCTCTTGCGGGCGGTAGATGTCGGTGCCGGTGAGGTCGGCGGGCAGGAGGTCCGGGGTGAACTGAATGCGGTGGAAATTGCCCTCCAGCCTGCTGGACAACTCCTTCACCGCACGTGTTTTTGCAAGTCCCGGCGCCCCTTCGACCAGCAGGTGACCATCGGCGAGCAACGCCACCAGCAGGCGACGCAACAGCCCCTCCTGCCCGACGATCCGCGTGCGCAACGCCGACTCCAGACGGGTGAAGACCTGAATGATCTGTTCGCTCATGACGCCCCTTCTGGCAGGTCATTCCAATTTCATATCAAGCGTTCACTTCGTTGGCCGTCTTGCGCGCTCTTTGCCGCATTCAAGCGTATTTGCCTTGTCGCGCGCATTGTTAGGTCTCGTGGCCATCTTGATCTGGAATGGGAGTTAAGCGCGCCAGGACCAGGTGTCAACCCCCAAGAACGGATTTTTCGCCTCCGTTTCAGCCCTCGTGCCCGTGGGTGGGGGGGGGCAGGCCCCACGCCCGTGGGTGGGGGGAGCAGGCCAAGACAAGCGTCACCCCCCCCCGCATGGTTCCCGAAGGTCCCTTGTCACCGATTATTGACCACCTGGATCGCTGGAGATCTGCTGCCGCTTGGAATTGTGACCTTGAAAAGCAGCAGGTTATCGTGAATGGTTGGTGTCGGCCAGACGCTGGTCCAGAAAGTGCATGAACAAAGGCGTGATCGTTTGTCCCGGACGTTGGTGTCTCCTGGTTGGCCTGTCCCACGGCGGTGATCGCGCTCGGTTTTCCGTCCGCGAGGCTGCATACGAGCTGGCGACGACAAAGGCGCAACGGGAGCACCACGAACCGGGCAAAAAATGACCTCCCGGCGCCAGGGAGTGCGTATGGTTGCGACCGTTGACATGCCGCCCCCCTGCCGGCAAGGGGGGCGTCCATGTCGGTCCGAAAGGTGATCGTCGACCTTGTTGCGCGCCCCCCCCCCCCCCCTGTTTTTTTCCTTCGTGGCGGCGGGTGATTCCAATCCTTTTGTCGGTATTTACCGCGTTGCGCGCGTGTTGCCGCGTGGCTACCCGATCTGGAATCGGAATTATTCTTCGGTCCAGGCGATGCGGTTGCGACCCGCCTTTTTGGCCTCGGCGAGCCGTTCGCGTGCCATCTGGTAGAGCATGCTGGCGGAGGCCCCATCGCGTGGCACGGTGGTCGCCACGCCGACGCTTACCGTGACATGATCGGCGATCGGTGACGCGGTGTGGGCAATTCCCAGCTCGCCAATCACCCGACACACCTCCTGACCGATGCGCCGGGCACCGAGATGATCGGTCTCGGGCAGAATCAAACCAAACTCCCCCCCCCCGAAACGCCCGGCGATATCGGCCGGACGGTGCAACACCTTCTGCAAGGTTCTGGCAACCGCCTTCAGCACCCGGTCGCCCATGGCCGAGCCGTACTGCTCGTTGAAGGCCTGGAAGTGATCGACATCGAGCAGAACCAGCGACAGCGTCGTGCCGCCGCGCACGGCGCGCTCCCACTCCTGGCCCATGACCGCATCGAGGCGGGGGCGATTGCAAACGCCGGTCAATCCATCGAGCTGAACGAGCTGTTCGAGCATCCGGCGCTGCCGCGACACCTCCAGCAGATTGGCCACGCGCCTGCGGATCAGGTCGGGCTGGAAGGGCCGGGCGATAAAGTCGGCCACCCCCTGGTCGAGGCCACGCTGCAGGAGCTTGCGGTTCTCTTTTTCCGTTACCAGCAGCACCGGGATGGAGCTGGTCCGGTGGTCGCGCTTGAGGCGATCCAGGGCGACGAAACCCTCCATGTCCTCAAGTTCCAGACCAAGCAGGATCAGATCCGGTTGCGGATCGACCACTGCCCGCGTCAGGGATTGTTCGCCGTTGTCGGCCAGGGCGACGATGCAACGATCCTTGAGCAGCTCCGACAGCTCATGGCGGTTGCTCCGCTTGGCGTCGGCGACCAGGACCCACTGTTTTTCATCCTCTTCCATAGCCATGCACACGACCCTTTCAAACGTGACGCGCGGTCAGTCCCTGACCAGCGGGGAGGGTGAACCGGATGTTGACCGCAAACGGCAATCTTCGGCAAAGGCAGGGGCAAAAAGTTCCACTTTATGATTTGACATTTCCGCGCCGCCAATACGTCCAGGCCCGCCGCCCGGCGACATGATAGCCTAACCCGCGGGTTTCGCCAAAATGAAATTTCCCGCCGATCTGGTGCCCAGGCCAAGGTGCAAACCCGGGCAGTCATGGGGAGGGCTGACCATCGATGCCGGCCATCGGTGGTCAACAAAATGCGTAGCCGCGCCGATCCTTGATGTTCCCGAAAGGGTGCGGATTGGCTTTGGTCGCAATGTGTAGCCGCGCCGATCCTTGATGTTCCCGAAAGGGTGCGGATTGGCTTTGGTCGAACCGGCCGGGTTTGTTGTCCGGTGTCCTGGTGGCGGCGTTTGTTCAAGGCGCATGCCCCGTTGTTTGGCGTGAAAATTGCGAAACCAAAGCCGCGGAACAAACGCGAACGACATCACCCGCCACCCTGAACGCAAACAGGGTCATCTGACGGCTGCCCGCCCGTCGCCGGGAATCAACCGACAAAGGCCCCACCATGCAAAAGCATACGTCGCTTCCTTCCCCCGCCTTGGATGCGCGATCGCGCGAACTGCGGCAGTTGATTCTGCGCTCCCTGCAACGCAGTGGACGTGGGCACCCGGGTTCGGCGTTGTCGCTCGTCGAGATCGTGCGCGTTCTCTACGACGACATCCTGCACTATGATGCCGCCAGACCGGATTGGCCGGAACGCGACCGCTGCATCCTGAGCAAGGGACACGGTTGCCTTGCCCTTTATGCCATCCTTGCCGACAAGGGATTCTTCCCCGCCACCGAACTTGGCCGGTTTTGCAGCGTCGACAGCCCACTCGGCGGCCACCCGGAACTGGGCATGGTCCCCGGGGTTGAGGCCTCGACCGGGGCGCTCGGACACGGCCTGTCGATCGGCGCCGGCATGGCTCTTGGCGCCAGGTTGCAGGGGCGCGGCAGTCGGGTCTTTGTCATCCTCGGTGACGGAGAGCTGAACGAAGGGTCGGTGTGGGAAGCGGCGATGTTTGCCAGAAAGCACCAACTCGACAACCTCGTCGCTATCGTCGACGCCAACAAATTGCAATCCTATGGGCCGGTCGGCGAAGTGCTTGACATGTCGCCGCTGCCGGAGAAGTGGGTCAGTTTTGGTTTTGCCGTGCGGGAGGTGGATGGTCACGATGTGCCCGCCCTGCGTTCCCTGCTTGCCGCCTTGCCTCTCGCCGTCGGTTCACCGAGCGTCATCATCGCCCACACCATCAAGGGCAAGGGAATTCCGATGGCCGAAGGCAACCCCCAATGGCACCACAAATCACGCATCAAACCCGAAGAGTTGACGGAAATGTTTCGCGCCCTTGGGGTGGAGTGATGCGTCTCTCTGCCCCGGCATGACGGGCGAAAATCCCCCGCGCCACGGAAAAAATTAAAGAGGATGCGATGCGTAAAGCCTGCCACAACATGATTCACGAATTGGCCCGACGGGATCGCCGCGTGCTCTTTCTTGGTTCCGACCTCGGTCCGGGTACCCTGGACGCCATGAAAAAGGAGATTCCCGATCGCTTCTTCATGGAAGGGGTCGCCGAACAGAACCTGATCGGCGTGGCCGCCGGTTTGGCGCTGGAGGGATTCATCCCCTACGTCAACACCATCGCCACCTTTCTCACCCGCCGCTGCCTGGAGCAGGTGACCCTCGACCTCTGCCTGCAACATTTGCCGGTCAGGTTGATCGGCAACGGCGGTGGGTTGGTCTACGCGCCACAGGGGCCGACACACATGGCGGTGGAAGATCTTGGCCTCATGCGCCTGCAACCAGACATGACCGTCGTTGCCCCGACCGATGCCGAGGAGATGAAGCGCCTCATGGTGCAGAGCCTCGACTGGCCGGGGCCGATCTACATTCGCATGGGCAAGGGGGGGGATCCGGTGGTGTCGCGGCCGGAGGATCCGTTTGTCATCGGCCGTGGCATTCACCTGCGCCCCGGGCGTGATGCCGTCATCATCGCCACCGGCGTCATGGTCAGCCGGGCGTTGAAGGCGGCGGAGCTGCTCGACGAGGAGGAGGGGGTGAACTGTGGCGTGCTTAACATGCACACCCTCAAGCCCATCGATACCGAGGCGGTCCTTCTCTTGGCGCGGGAGACCCCGCTTCTGGTCACCCTTGAGGAGCATGTGCGTTCGGGTGGTTTGGGCAGTGCCGTCGGCGATACCTTGCTTGATGCCGCGCCCAATCCGATGCCACGCCTGCTGCGCCTGAGTCTGCCCGATGCCTTCCCGAAAGGGTATGGCTCCCAGGATGCCCTGCTCGATCGTTACGGCCTGCAACCACCACGGGTGGCCAACGCCATCCTCGATCATCTTCCGACACGGCATTGACCTCCCGCTTTGGAAAGAGATGCATGGGTACGCTCTACAGCAGCCTGAAATTTTTGCACTTTGCCGATCATCTGGAGGCTTTGCGCCAGGGGACGGTTCGTGCCCCGATTCACATCCGCATCAAGCCGACCAACATCTGCAACCACGATTGCTGGTACTGTGCCTACCGCGTCGATCACCTGCAACTTGGCGAGGTGATGGTCGAGCGCGACACCATCCCGCGCGAAAAGATGTTCGAGATTGTCGATGACTGCATCGCCATGGGTGTCAAGGCAATCACCTTTTCCGGTGGCGGTGACCCGCTGGTCTACAAGCCGTTACCGGAGGTGGTCGAACGCCTGGCCGCCGGGGGGGTTCGTGTCGCCACCCTGACCAACGGCGCCAACCTCAAGGGGCGGATGGCCGAGGTGTTCGCCCGCCACGGCACCTGGGTACGGATCTCGATCGATGCCTGGGATGATGCGAGCTACGCCCATGCCCGTCGCATTCCGGAGGGGGAGTTCAGCCGCGTCTGTGCCAACATGCGCGCCTTTACCGCCTTGGATAGTCGTTGCGTATTGGGTATCAGCTTTATCGTCACTCGGGAGAACCACGCGCACATCCTGGAAGCGTGCCGTATCTTCAAGGATCTCGGTGTCAATCATGTCAAACTTTCCGGCGCCGTCGTCGCCAACGATGGGGCGGAGAATAACGCCTACCATCGCCCGATCAAGGCAGCGACCGGCGATCAAATCGCTGCCGCCAAGGCCCTGAGTGACAGCCGCTTCACGGTAATCGACCACTACCACGAGCTGGAAGAGCGCTTCGACAAGAGCTACACCACCTGCCCGTTTCTGCAATACCTGACGGTGATCGGTGCCGATTCGGCGGTCTATACCTGCCAGGACAAGGCCTACACGCAGTTGGGGTTGTTGGGCTCGATCCGCGATCGTTCGTTTCGGGAGTTCTGGTTTTCGGAAGAGAATCGACACCGGCTCTACACCTTCAATCCCGCGGAAAATTGCCACCACCACTGCGTGTCGCACAGTAAAAATTTGGCGATCCTCGACGTGCTGGCGATCGATCCCGAACATGGCAACTTCGTTTGAACAAGGAATGGGTGATGGCGCGCGTCAACTTCATGGAGCAGATGCACAAGCGTACCAACCGTGATTATCGCCAACGCCTTCTGGAAGACGACAAGGCCGCCTGTGCCACGGTTGCCAAACAGTGGGGCCGCGACTTCTGGGACGGCGAACGCAAATATGGCTACGGCGGCCATCGCTATGACGGTCGTTGGCTCCCCTTCGCCCGCACACTGGTTGACCACTATGGCCTCAAACCCGGCGATCGCATCCTCGACGTCGGTTGCGGCAAGGGGTTTTTGCTCTACGAATTCACCCAGGCGCTGCCGGGGGTGCAGGTGGCCGGCATCGACATCTCGGACTATGCGATCGAAAACGCCAAGGAGGAGATCAGGCCCTTCGTCCAGGTCGGCAATGCCACGCAGCTGCCCTTTGCCGACCAGAGCTTCGATTTTGTCTACGCGCTCATCACCCTGCACAATCTCTACTGCTTCGACCTCGATCGTGCCATTCGCGAGATCGAGCGTGTCGGGCGCGGCCCGCGCAAGCTGATCGCCGTCGAGTCCTACCGCAACGAGGAGGAGAAGGCCAATCTGCTCGCCTGGCAGTTGACCTGTGAGAGCTTTTTCACCCCGGAAGAGTGGTGCTGGTGGTACGACCGCTGCGGTTACACCGGCGATCACGATTTTATTTTTTTCACCTGATGGCCGAAAGCGAAGGGCCGGAGATGCCGACCATGGATGCCAAAACCCCCACGTTTTCCTCCTCCTCTGGCACCGACGTGCCCACCGCCCCGCTTTTGCCTGGCACGCGCCCCTATTGGCCACATCCGGCGCATCTCCCCCTGCCGACCCTGGGGCTGATCAACGTTGTCATGGAAGGGGATTACCAGTTTGAGCAGGAGGTGCCGCTTGGGATTGGTCATCTCGCCTCGTTTTTGCGCGCAAGTGGCTTTCCGGTGTTCATTCACCAGTGTTTTGCCAGTCAGGGTGAGACGGCGATCCAGGCAGCGGGGCAGGTGGTGGCCGATGTCTACGGCTTCCAGCTCAACATTGTGAACTACCTCCAGGTGCGTGCGGTGTGCGCCGAGATTCGCGCCACGCGTCCGGATGCCCTGCTCGTCCTGGGGGGGCCCTTTTTGTCGTCGCTGGCGGAGAAAATCCTGGAATCGGAGCCGATCTTTGATTGCATGGTCTACGGCGAGGGGGAGCACACCCTGCTTGC
>PEAJ01000121.1 GCA_002753495.1 Magnetococcales bacterium HA3dbin3
GGATCGAGCTGGTGATTGCGGCGTTGGCGCTTTTTGTCTGGGCGCCTCTTGGTGCCGGTCATCCGGTCGGGCGGGTGGCGTTGATGCTTGTTGCGGTCGGCACGGCGACGTCGTTGCTGATGAACCTGAACCCGCTGCTCAAGTATGACGGCTACTACATCTTGAGCGACTGGCTGCAAATTTCCAACCTGCGCCAGCATGCCCTGGCCTGGCTGTCGTATGTCCTCAAGGTGCGTTTGTCGTGCTGGCCGGATTCCGAACCGCCGCCCTTGCGACCGAGCCGGCGCGAGGGGCGTATTTATCTCATTTATGGTTTTCTGGCGGCTCCGCCGCCGGGGGGGGTGGGTGAGGTGGCGATTTTTGGGCGGCGGATGGCGGTGGGGTGGCAGGTGTGGCGGTGGGTGCGGCGATTTTTGCGTGCCGATCTTTGGGTGTAAAAAGGTGCTTTTGATCTTTTGCTTTTGTTTTTACTATTAAACCGCGTTTACCCCGGAGTGCGTGATTTCTCTGGGAAACAATCCTTTCACCTTTATGGCAGGACGCCTGGGGGAACGGGGTGGACCATTCCATTGCCAAGGAAAATCTCCAGCCGCCCATCACGCCCGAAACACCTCCTCCAAAGACTGTGCGGTTAAGATCCGGTCGCCCCAGAGCTCAATGGTCGCTGCATCGGCGGTACGAACGCGCTCATCTACCCACCCTGGCAGCTGCGGTCCGAAACGCTGTTTGAGCAGGCGTAGCAAAATAGCAGCCGCGCCTTCTTGGCGTCCTTCTTTTCGCCAAACCTGCTTGTTCTGCTCAACAATCTCACGCGCAAATTGGGACATCATTTCAGTCTCCTCCCGCGGACAAACTCGAATGACAATGCCACGGACCGCCTCCCTGTCCAAATCCGGGAAGGTGGTCAAAAGATAAATCACGATGGGGACCAAAAGTTCCGGCGCCTCGACCAAGGCGGAAACAATAGCCTCCAGCGCCTCCCTTTGGGCTTTCGGGTCGCGGGTGCCATACTTCAGGGCCAGCAAGCCAACGCGCAGCCGGGCATGGCGCGCGATCCGAGCATCCTCGACCTTGCCAAGGTTTGCCGTGACAAACCGGGTGTTCATCAACCAGGGGTGCAGGGCCTGGTCGGCGTCGACCAGGGTGATGAACTCCTTGGGAACGTGCCACTCCTGCTCGCCGTGGTAGAAGATCATGGGCACCACGGCCGGCAGCAGAGCCCAGTCGTTATGTTCCCGGGCCTTCTGATCCAGGAAAGTGAATATACCGCGCACCACCTGCCAGCCAACCTTCTGGTCCAAATAGCTCTTGTGCTCGATCAGAACATAAACGTGCAGCGGCTTGCCACTGAGCGTGGTTGCCACGAACAGGCGATCCGACAGGTATCCCCGCAGCTCCTCATCCACGAACGACCCCTCCACGAACTGTGGTGGCGTCGGCGCCAGCAGCGAAGAGATCTCCTCCGGCAGGTACTCACGCAGCAGGGCGCCAGCGGTCTCCGGATGGGAGACCAATGCCTTGAACAGGCGATCGTGTGGCTGGGTAAGGTCGTTCATGGCGCGAGGATAGCAGCAACGCGGGGAGAATTCATGCGTCAATTCGGCATGACAAGGGATGACGGCCACCACCCCAGGGCAATCGCATTTCAAAACTGACCGAGCAGGATGGCGAGGAAATCGTTTTCCATCCAACCCGCTTGAGTTTGACGCGCATGGACCCTTTGGATGGCTCCTTGCGCACGATGTTCAAGGCCATGTGCCGTAGCACAGCGAGGTTTCCTGGATAGTAAAAACAATCTTATTCAGACCTAAACCGCGTCACCACCCCCTCCCACGCCACCACCGCCTCCTCCAGCCCGTAGGGAAAATTCACGACCGCCAACCCACTCCCATACATCCGCTCCGTGCGCGCCGGATCACGCACGAGCACCTCGCGCCGAAAAAACTTCGGCAACCCCGCCGCCTCCAGTCGCTGACAGAGCAGCTGATGCGGCTCTCCCTTGAGCAGGGGATACCAGAGGATGATCACCGCCTCCGGACACTTGCGCCGCATGCACAGGAGGGTATCGCCGACACGATCATACTCGCTCTTCACCTCGTAGCTGGGGTCGATGAGCACCAGACAACGCCGCGGATCCGGCGGCAAAATCGCCGGCACCCCCTCGTGGCCATCGCGATGGTGCAGGGCGATGTTCGGGCCACGCAGCCGGCGCTTGAGCTCGGCGAAGGCGCCCGGGTGCAACTCCATCAGGTGCAGACGATCACCCGGGCGCAGCAGCAACCGTGCAATCGCCGGTGACCCCGGATACCAGGAGGGACCCAGCGCTGCCTGCGTTGCGGCAATCGCCTGGCGATAGGGGTGCGCGGGCGGAGGAAGATCGGCGGCAAGCAGGGCGAGAATGCCCGCCGCCGCCTCGCCGGTCTTGGCGGCTTCCGCCGTCGCCAGGTCGTAATACCCCTGACCGGCATGCGTCTCCAGGTAACTGAGCGGTTTGGGCTTGGCCAGCATGCGCGCAAGAATCAAGGCGAGCGTGCCGTGTTTGTGCACGTCAGCAAGACCGCCGGCGTGATAGATGTGCTGATAGGAAAGCATGGAATCGCCGTCTCGTTTCCGGTAACCTGCCGGGATATCAGGATCGTAGGCGACGGCTGTCCTTCAAGTGTCGCCGTTGCCCCGCCCGCCACCGCCGTGCCGCCTGCCACGTTTTGGCCCGCGCAAGGTTACCACCATCCATGGACCCCAAGTCAAAACCCCAGCTGTCGACGGCACATTTTCCCCGCATCATCACGCGCGCGCCGCCTTCGTCACGGCCAGGCGCGAACGGGTTGGACGTTGGCCTTGGGATAACCCGCGCATCAAGGGGGAAGCGATGATTGACGATCGTGCCTACGAGCGCATCCGTCTGTTTCACGGCGTGCCGCGCACCGAGGTTGAACCCCTCCTGCGGTCGGCAACCATCCGCGAAGAGGCACCGGGCGAAATCCTCCTGCGCCCGGGCCAGAGCAACGAGGCCCTCTACGTCCTCTTGAGCGGTACCCTGACCGTGCACTTCGACAGCCCGGGCCGGCCGGCGGTGCGCACGATGTATCCGGGTGATTCGGTCGGCGAAATCTCCATGCTCGATCACTCCTTCTCCACGGCATTCGTCGTCGTGCGGGAACAGGCGCGCATCCTGGTGCTGCCAGGGACGATGCTCTGGCCGTTGATCGAACAAAACGGCAAGATTGCGAGCAATCTGCTCAAGGTGCTGACACAGTGGATCAAATCCAACACGCGGATGATGGCGGAACGCGAACGCCGCCTGGAACGCAGCGAAGGGCGTTTGCGCGCCATCCTCAACGGGACGGTCAACGGCATCCTGGTGTTCAACGATCGCGGGTTTGTCGAGTCGATCAACCCGGCGGCGGAACGCATGCTCGGCGAATCGGGCGCATCGATGGTCGGGCGCCCTTTGAGCGAGCTGAGCATCCGCTTTCCGACCGGCGATGCCGGGACGCTTCCCTCCTGGCTCGCCGGCGAGGGGCCGCCCCTGCCGGAAAATGGCCTGGAAACCACGGTCAGGCGCCACGATGGGACGGAACTGGCGGCGGAGGTTTTCCTGAGCGAGGTCAAACATGAGGAGGGGCGACTTTTTGTCTGCATCATCAACGACATAACCGAGCGTCGCGAGGCAGAGGAGCGGATGCGACGTTTCAATCGCGCCGCCGAACGCTTCGTGCCGCGACGTTTTTTGCAGCTGCTTGGCCGCACCAGCCTGGAAGAGAGCAGCCTGGGCGACAACGCCAAGCAGAAGATGAGCGTTTTGTTCAGTGATATTCGTGACTTCACATCATTTTCCGAGGATCTGCCCCCGGAGCAGGTGTTTCGTTTCTTGAATGGCTATCTTGCCCGCCTCGAACCTTTCGTGCGCGCACACAACGGGGTGATCGACAAATATATCGGCGATGCCATCATGGCGCTCTTTCCCAATGCGCCCGAGGATGCCGTGCATGCCGCCATTGCCATGCTCGAACGTTTGCAGGCCTACAATCAGGAGCGCGTGGGTTACGGTTGGCAGCCCATCCATGCCGGCTTTGGCATCAACACCGGTCCCTTGATGATCGGCACCATCGGCGGCGCCGAGCGCATCGACAACACCGTCGTCGGTGATGTCGTCAATCTGGCGTCACGCGTCGAGGGGCTGACCAAGACCTACCACACGCCGCTGCTGATCACCCATCATGCGCTTTATGCGATGAGCGATGATCACCCGTTTTTGGTGCGTTTCATCGACCGGGTCGCGCCCAAGGGAAAGTCGCACCCGGTGATGGTGCACGAGGTGTTCAACGCCGACCCCGAACCCCTGCGCGAGGCCAAGAAGGCCACGCTTGCCCTGTTTCGCGACGCCGTTTCACTGTTTCATCTCAATCACATCGCCTCCTGCGTTGAACTCCTGGAGTGCTGCCAGGAGGTGACCGCCGACGACCCGGTGGTGGCGATCTATCTGGAGCGGGCGCGACGCATCGCCACCGATCGGCGTCGCCCCAGGACGGAAGCGACACCACCCCCCGCCTGGCGGGAGGAGATCGCCACCGGTCTGCCGACCCTCGATCATGCCGCGCAGGAGATGTTTCTCGTCGCGCAGCGCTTTCTCGATGGCGTTGCCGCCATGCGCGTGCCGGAGGTGCTTTATCCTTTCTACGCCTATTGTGTCGAATATCTCCCCGCGCACTTTGCGGAGGAAGAGACGGCCATGTTGGATCGCGGCTATCCGGGATACCAGGCGCACAAGGAGGCGCACGAGCGTTTGCGCGACAATCTCGATGCCTTGCGCCGCGAGTTCACGCGTCATCCCGACAGCGAAAACTACTTGGGCTTTCGTCTGCACGGCCTGTTTCTGGAATGGGTGGCGACGCACGTGCAACGGGATGACATCGCCTTCGCCCGGTTTCTGAGTCCATGAACACCATTCGTTGGAACATTGCCGTGTCGCCGGATGTGGATCGGTCCGTGCGTATGTTTATCGCCGCGCAGGGTGGTGGTCGCAAAGGCGAGCTGTCGCGCTTCGTTGAGGAGGCCGTGCGTGCCTACCTCCTGGAGCGTGCTGTCAGTCAGGCCAAGGCTGCCGCGGCTGGCTTGGACGAGGCCAGGTTGAACGGTCTCATCGAAGAGGCGGTGCAGTGGGCGCGTGATGCCCATTTGCATTCATAGCGGTCATTTTGTCAGCCTCGCCGTTGGCTCCTCGTCGTACCCAAACATATCCGTCTCCTCACGTGCGCGTTGTAAGCCTCGTATCCATCTTGATCTGGAACTGGAATTACTCCTGAAACACCTCCTCCAGGGCGTGCGCGGTCAGAATGCGATCGCCCCAGGTTTCGAGAGCGGTCGCATCGGCAGCATGGACCCGCTCCGGGACCCAGCCGGGCAGCGACCCAAAACGCTGCTTAAGCAAGCGCAGCAAGAAGGTGGCTTCACCCTTTTGGAGGCCGCTGATAAAAATATCATGCAAAAACTCGTTTTCCATCACATTGACCGTAATGGGCATGGCCCTGATCTCCTCTTTGACGGTGTTTCCCAACCTGCGCAAGCCGGCCAGGATGACCAGTTTCTCCAGCGCGTCGGCTCCGGCTTTTGGTGCCATCACCGCGATGCGCGCAAGAATGGCGCGCAGGGTTTGTCGTTCATCCTGCAGTTGACACAGAACGGCGAGCAAATTCTCCTCCGGATGGGGGCTTTCCAGCATCTGTTGGCAATCGATCTCCCGGATATCCCGGACAGTGTAGCTAAACTTTAGATCGTTTTCCTCAATTTCCGTCGCGAACGCGGGCGAGTCGGCACCGACATAGAGCACCTGCTGCACGATCCGGGCGCTGGGATACAAACCACGGATCAGGAGAAAATACTCAAGCATCCGCCACGCCATGTCTGGGTCATGGCTGCTTTGGAGTTCCAGGTGGAAAATCGACGCGTCGCGCAAACGCACGACCAGATCCGGCAGACGCCTTTTTACCGAGGAAAACTCAACCGGCAGCAGGTCCGTGGCCTCCTGGCCAGCCAGCAGCAGGAGCAGCCGCTGCGGCAAAGTCTGGAAGATGCTTTTCAGGGTGGCGTCGTAGTGCATGCGGGAAACTCTACCCGAAAAGGGGCCGCCATGCCCACCCCCGTGCGGTGCCTCGTGCACGAACGATTCCCTCCATGAGCCGCGACGACATCGGGCGTGACGGCCCCCGGATTTTCGATGCGACTGCCCTGATGAACCTGGCCAGTCGGGTTGACAACCCGGGCGAATCCGCTAGATTGAACCCCCGAGGGGGGGGTAGTACGGCCGGATTGGGCGGGATTTGCAACTGCATGCATAGGGAATAGGCACATGAGAGGTGTTGGCTTGCCTGAACAACAAGGTCTCTACGACCCCCGCTTCGAGCATGACGCCTGCGGCGTCGGCTTCGTCGCCGATATCCACGGCCGAAAATCGCATCGCATCCTGGAGATGGCCCTGGAAGTGCTCGTCAACATGACGCACCGCGGTGCCGCCGGCGCCGACCCGCTCACCGGCGACGGTGCCGGCATCATCATCCAGATGCCCGATGCGTTCTTAAGGCAACGCTGCGGCGAGATTGACATCCAACTGCCGCCGCTCGGCGACTATGGGGTCGGGGTGTTCTTTCTGCCCAAGGACATGGAGCTGCGCCTTGCCTGCCTGCGCACGACCGAGAAGGTGGTGCGCGAGGAGGGGCAGGTGGTGCTCGGCTGGCGCGACGTGCCGATCAACTCGGTGGCGCGCATCGGCTTTGTCGCCAAATCGGCCGAACCGGTCATCCGCCAGCTCTTCATCGGCCTGCGCGATCGCCCGGAAGGGGCGGACGAGAACTGGTTCGAACGTCGGCTCTACATCATCCGCCGCCGCATCGAAAATGCCGTCGTCGACTATGAAGATCCCGACCTGAAATCGTTTCACATCGCCAGCCTGTCGTCGCGCACCCTGCTCTACAAGGGGATGTTCCTCGCCGACCAGGTGGCTGCCTACTATGAGGATCTGAACGCGCCGGAGATGGTCAGCGCCTTCGCCATGGTCCACCAGCGCTACTCGACCAACACCTTCCCGACCTGGGAACTCGCCCACCCGTTTCGCATGATCGCCCACAACGGCGAAATCAACACCTTGCGCGGCAACATCAACTGGATGCGCGCACGCGAGGCGGCGCTGTCGTCGCAGCTGTTTGGCGAGGATATCAAGAAGCTCTTCCCGATCGTGCCGGAAGGGATCTCCGACTCCGCCTCCTTCGACCGCGCGGTGGAGTTTCTCGTCCTCTCCGGCCGCTCAATCGCGCATGCGATCATGATGCTGATCCCGGAGGCGTGGGAGAGCCACACGCACATGGACCCCGACCGCCGGGCGTTCTACCAGTACCACGACTCGATGATGGAACCCTGGGATGGCCCGGCCGCCGTCGCCTTCACTGACGGCCGCGTGATCGGCGCCACCCTTGACCGCAACGGCCTGCGCCCGGCCCGCTACCAGGTGACGCGCAGCGGCTTGTGCATCATGGCCTCGGAAGCCGGGACCATCACCTTTCCGCCGGAAGAGGAGATGATCAACTGGCGCTTGCAACCCGGGCGCATGTTTGTCCTCGACCTCGAACAGGGACGCATCATCGACGACCAGGAGATCAAGGCGCAAATCGTCGGTCGCCAGCCCTACCGGCAGTGGATCGACGAAAATCTGCTCTACCTTGACCGCCTGGCTGACGGGACCCTGCCCGGCCCTGACCCGGTACCCTTGCGCCAGCGCGAGCGCATC
>PEAJ01000122.1 GCA_002753495.1 Magnetococcales bacterium HA3dbin3
CTTCGGGTAGCCGGTGATGTCGGTGAACTTGGGGTTGACATATTCTATGCGTCCGAGCAGATCGGTGATCACCACCGCCGCCGGACCCTGCTCGGAGGCGCGAACGAGCTTTTGCACCTCCTGCTCGACCTGGCGACGTCGCCCGACCTCCAACCGGAGTTGCCATCGTGCACGCAGCAGGAGCCCCAAAAGCACAACCACCAGTGCCGCACTTGGGAAATGCTCCCAGGAAAGGATGCTGGCCATGGCTGCGCGGCACCTGCGTCAATTCAGTTTTGAAGAGCCTTGCGGACGGCATCCATCAGGTCATTGATGGAAAACGGCTTCTCAAGCACCGCGACCGCGCCTGAGTTGCGGGCGGCCTTGAGGGCAAAGGAGTCCATTCCCATCTGTTTGCCTTCCCCGGTAAAGGCGATGACAGGGGTTTCCGGAGCCAATCCGAGAATCCCCCTGATCACGCCCAGGCCATCCATTTCCGGCATGAAGATGTCTGTCAACACGAGCCGCGGACGCAGGCGCTCGAACTGCTTGATCCCCTCGGCGCCGTTCAAGGCCAAAGTCACCTGGTGCCCTTCCCCCTCGAGGGCTTCGCGAACGTAGGCCAAAACGCCAGGATCGTCGTCCATCACCAGAATATGCGCCAACGCAATTGCCTCGTCACCTTGCTGGATCGTGGTGCATCTCTCGTAAGGAAACATAACGGATTTTCTCCAATACAACAAATTTTTCTCCGCGTCACGAGAGAAAGTGCATGCATCGACTTCAGCGATAAAATTTCAGCCGACAGGCTTTGCCGGGGCTTGGGAAATCGATTATGTTCCCCCCGAACGCCCTTCGAAGCCGTGTGAACGAACGTGACGCGCTCCCTGCCCAGTAAATTTGCCCTTCTTGCCTTTGTGATCGCCGGCATTGGTGTGTTGGGGATGGCGACTTACAGTTACCAGGGTGCCGACCGGTTCCTGCGGCACCACCACCTGCGGCGCCTGGTGGCCGCCATGCAGCAGGAGCAGCTCCTGTTAGCCGAGAGGGTGGACCATCTGCGGCGACAGGCCGGGTATCTGGCATACGTGCTGAGCCAGGACGCCTCCCCGCCCGCTACTGCCAGCGGGGAGAGGGGGCCGCGCCCGGCAGAGGCAATTCTGGATCGATTCCTCGTCGCGCGCCCCGATGCCCTTGCCGCGGCGTTGCTTGCACCGGCGGCGGAAGGCGGCGGCCGGGTGGTCGCGTGGGCAGGAGGGGCGGCGGGCAAGGGAGCCCCGCCCGAGGTTATCCCGCGGGTGTGGGGGCGTTTCCCCGCCGCTGGTCGCCTCCCCGGCGATGAGGGTGTGCGGCTTGGTCCGGTCATGCCGGGGGGGCGATGATGGTGGATCGACCCATCCGGCAGGCGATCGATCTTGACGGTCGTGGCACCGCTGCCGACGATGACGCAAGCGGGAACGGGGGAGCGACGCTGGGTGGTGGTGGCGAGCGATTTCGCCCTTTTGACCGGGTTGTCGTCCGGCAACCCCTTCGCCCTCTCCTACCGCCTGGCCGATGCGCGCGGCGATTATCTCCTTCATCCCGACATCAGCCGTCAGTTTGCCCGGGAACGCGGCGAACCACCGGGGTTGTACGCCGACTTTCCTCAGGTCGATTGGTGGCAGCGCCTCCTCGCTGCCGCGCCCGGGGTGGTCGAGGTCCAGGAGTTGCCTGAGCGCAGGGAGACGCTTCTGGCGATGCCGATTCGTCTCGATCCGCAACAGCCGGGATGGGTCTGCCTGCTGCTTGGGGTCGCCTCCGATGCTGAACGGCTGGAGGCCATCAGCGAGTTGGGGGGGGGATTGCTGCTCGCGGTGACCATCAGCGTTATCTTGTTGAGCATCGCCGTGGCTCTGGCGGCGGCCTACCTGATCCGGCCGGTGCTGCGCTTGACGCAAGCCGCCGATCGCATTGCCCATGGCGACGAGGGCATCACCCTGCCCGAGGTGCTGGCAAAGGATGAAATCGGCATTCTGGCCCGCTCCTTCCGGCTCATGCTTGATCGTCTTCGACAATCGCGCCAGACCTTGCGCCAACAGGCCGACACCCTGGAGATGGAGGTGCGCAACCGCACGCGCGAGCTGGCCCAGGCGCTCGAACGCATGCAAGAGAGCGATATCCTCCTCAACGAAACCCAAAGGTTGGGACGCATCGGCGGGTGGGAGTTCGATGTTATTCGCAACACCATGGCCTGGACCGGCGAGGTGTATCGCCTCTGCCGGATCGAATCAGGGCAACGCCTCGATCCCGAAACCTTTCTCGCCATGTTCCAGGGCGAGGCGGCGACGCATCTGCGACGCGACGTGGCGCGGGCGCGCGAAGCAGGGCTGCCGTTCGATCGTGAGGCGGAACTGGTCACCGGCCGCGGCGAACGCATCTGGGTGCGGGTGATCGGCCATGCCCGGCGCGATGGGGAACAGACGCGAAAAATTTTCGGCACGCTGCAAGACATCACCGCGCGCAAGGAGGCCGATCGCGCCATCACCCAGGCGCGACAGGCGGCCGAGGCGGCCAATCGGGCGAAAAGTGAATTCCTCGCCAACATGAGCCACGAGATTCGCACGCCGATGAACGCCATCCTCGGCATGGCCTCCCTGGCCATTCAGATGCAGCCTCCTGATAAGTTGCGGGATTATCTCGAGAAGATCCGTACCGCCGGCCACTCCCTGCTCCGGGTGATCAACGACATCCTTGACTTTTCCAAAATCGAGGCTGGACGCCTGGAGATGGAGCAGGTGGCGTTTCAATTGCACGAGGTGATGCAAAACTTTTCCGCCCTCTTTTCGGCACCGGCGGCGGAAAAGGGGCTGGAGTTTGTCTGCTCGGTGGCCCCGGGAACGCCGAATGCCCTGGTCGGCGACCCCTTGCGCCTCGGACAGGTGCTCACCAATCTGGTCAACAATGCGATCAAGTTCACTGCCCAGGGGGAGGTGGTGGTGCGGGTGGCGGCGTTGGCGACCAATGGCCAGGGGGACGAGGTTGAACTTGCCTTCTCCGTGAGCGACACCGGCATCGGCATTCAGGCGGAGAAGATCGACACCCTGTTTCGCTCTTTCACCCAGGCCGATGGTTCCACCACGCGCCGCTATGGGGGCACCGGGCTGGGGTTGAGCATCAGCAAGCGCCTGGTGGCGATGATGCGTGGAGAGCTGAGCGTCGAGAGCGTGCCGGGGCGGGGGAGCACCTTTCGCTTCACCGCCCGCTTCGGACGACAACCGGCCGATCGCGAAAAGCAGTTTCAACCCGCCCCCGACCTGCGTGGCATGCGCATCCTGGTGGTCGACGACAGTCGCACCTCGCTGCATATTCTCGATGAGACCTTGCGCTCCTTTTCCTTCGAGCCGGTGCTGGCGGAATCGGGCGAGGCGGCCCTGGAGATCCTGCAACGCGATGCCGATTTTCCCCTGATGCTGCTTGATTGGAAAATGCCCGGGATCGATGGCATCGAAACCGCGCACCGCGTGCAGGCGCTGCCGGGGGTCAAACCCGGGCTGATCATGCTCACCGCCTTTGGACGCGAGGAGGTGCGGCGCCAAGCCGAGGAGGCACAGGTGCGCGCCTTCCTGACCAAACCGGTCACACAATCCCTGCTCTTCGATACCATCATGCAGGTGTGTCGCGGGCAGTCGCCACGGCGGGTGGATCGGGAGGCGATACGCCTGGCGCCGGAGCTGCTTGCCGCCTTGCGCGGGGCGCGCATTCTGCTGGTTGAGGATAACCTCCTCAATCGTCAGGTGGCCGGGGAGATTTTGCACAACGGCGGTATGGAGGTGTTTCCGGCCGCCGATGGCGACGCTGCCCTGCGTTTTCTGGAGGAGCGGCTGCCCGATGCCGTTTTGATGGATGTGCAGATGCCGGGCATGGATGGCTATCAGACCACCCGCGTTCTGCGTGGTCATCCGCGTTACCGCGACCTGCCGATCATTGCCATGACCGCGCACGCCTTGAAGGGGGATCGCGAAAAGTGCCTGAGTGCCGGCATGAACGACTATGTCACCAAGCCGATCGATGTCCAAACCCTGATGGCCACCCTGGCACGCTGGATTCGTGTACCGCGCGCCGACCTGGCGGAGATGGCACACGACGCGGTCGCGCCGGCAACGAACCCGCAATCCCCCGCTGCCGGTGTCGCCTTCGCATCATCCCGGGAGGGGGGGGGGACAGGGGAGGCTGGAGAGGCGAAACAATCCGCCGCCGTTGCCGGGGAGATCCTCGCTCCGGCGTGTCCACCGGTGTTGCCGGAGCATCTGCCGGGAATCGATCTGGCTGTCGGCGTGTCGCGCCTGGGGGGTAACGAGACGATGTTTCGCGACCTGCTTCTTGCCTTCGCCGAACATCACGGGCAGGCGGATCGTGTCCTGGAACAGGCGCTGGCACGCGGTGATGTTGAGGAGGCGCGGCGTTTGGCGCACTCGATCAAGGGGGTGGCGGGGAACATGGCCGCCATTGGGCTCGCCGACGCCGCCCGCGCGCTCGAAGCGGCCTTGGACGAGGAGAATGTCGAGGTCCTTCAATCCTGTTTGACAGCTTTCGCGCGGCAGCTGGAGATCATCATGCAGGGCATCGACCCCATCCGCGCCCAGCTCCGGGAGCAGACAGCAGCAGCCAGGGCCGCGCCCCCCGCCGCGCCCGATTCGGTCCCGCGCGGCGTGGCGCTTGATGCCTTGCGGGAACTGGATCAACTCCTGGCCAAGAACAGCCTGCGGGCGAAAAAATATTACAACGATCGTGTGGAACAGCTGCGTGAACACCTGCCGGCCGATCATCTCGGGCGGCTGCGTCTGGCCCTGACCCGACTTGACTTCAAGACGGCGCGGGCCATCCTGGGGGAGATGGTCGCCATCCTTGAGGGATCGCCAGAGGGGACGTGAGATGGTTGTCGGAGAGAATCAGCCGAAAATCTTGATCGTCGATGACATGGCCGCCAACATCGACCTGCTGCACCAGGCGTTGGGGGAGGAGTACGAAGTGCTCTTTGCCACCAACGGCCTGGACGCCCTGGCCGTCGCCGCGGCGGAGAGTCCGGACCTGATCCTGCTCGATGTCATGATGCCGGAGATGGATGGCTACCAGGTGTGCCGGCGGCTTAAGGCCGAGGAGGGGACGCGGCACATACCGGTCATCTTCGTCACCGCCTTGAGCGAGGAGGCCGACGAGGCGCGTGGTCTGCACCTGGGGGCGATCGACTACCTGACCAAGCCAGTCAGCGTACCGATCCTACAGGCACGGGTGCGCAATCACTTGGAACTGAAGAAACGCGGCGACATGCTCGAACGCCTGGCGATGCTCGATGGCCTGACCAGTATTCCCAACCGCCGCCGCTTCGACGAAACCCTGGAGCGGGAGTGGCGACGCTGCCTGCGCGCCGCGCGCCCGTTGTCGCTGATCCTGATCGACATCGACCACTTCAAGCTGTTCAACGACCACTACGGCCATGCCCTGGGCGATCGTTGCCTGAAAAAGGTTGCCACCGCCCTGGCGCGAACGCAGACGCGCTCGGCCGATCTGGTCGCCCGCTACGGGGGCGAGGAGTTTGTCTGCCTGCTGCCGGAGATCGCGAGCGAGGGGGTGCAAAGTTCGGCGCGACGCATGCGCGAAGCAGTGGCGACACTGCGGATTCCGCATCAGGCCTCACCCACCGCCGAGATCGTCACCTTGAGCCTTGGCGCGGCGACGCTCACCCCCTCCCGCCTGTGTCATGCCGGCGATCTGGTCGAGACGGCGGATCGTTTCCTCTACCAGGCCAAGAGCGCCGGACGCGACCGCCTGCTGTGGGGGGCGGTTGAAATCCCGGACGAGGCGTGAGATCGTGATGGAAAATACCTTGGACACAAAGGCATTTTTGTTATGATCGCACCCGGCGATCGGGAAAGGTGGATCGCCGCCACGCCAGTGAACGCAACGCCCCCGAGGGTTGCACAGGGAAGGGAACAAACACCATGGATGCAGAGCAGATACCGACGCCGTGGGAAGAGCGGCATCAGCGCTGGTTGGCGATTGGTCGGGAGCACCCCCCGGAGCAGCTGGCGGCCTACGTCGCCGCGCCCGGGGCTCGTTGGGCGGTGAGCCTCGCCGACGGCACCGACGATGCCCGGAAGGTCTATACCGCCTACCTGGAGGAGCAGGCTGAATTGCCCTTCTGGGCCTTTGCCCTGGCCAAGGCCTATCTCGATGATGTCGGCGAATGGCCTCTGTTCGGCCCGCGCGCCGAGGTTGCCCTGGCCGAGTATCTCGATCACGGCGATGTCGTCCGCGCCGTGCGCGCGATCATCGCCGCCATTCACCCGGTGTGGCCGGACGTGACCATCCTGCACATCGGCGAAGAGCAGCGCGCATGAGTCGTGGTGCCACCCCGCCGGGTTGTGATGCCCATTCCCCGTCAAGCGTCCACGTTGCTGGCTGTCTTGGGCGCTCCTTGCCGTACCCGAGTGTATCCGTCTTCTCGATCTGGAATTGGAACGAGACGCGGGCGGGTGGCAGTCGGCGCCGGAGCGGCGAGCGACAGGCACGGGGAGGGTGTGCCGCATGCGGGAAAAGCCTGACGCGACAGTGCGCGGAATCGATCCGAACGGTGATAGAGAGAAAACGATGAAGGTCACGAAAGTCTGGTTCCAGCAGGAGCGGCTCGTTCCCCAGTTGCAGCCCAAGGTTGACGAGGCGGCCAAGCAGCAGTTGCGCGCCCTGCGCCAATCGACCCTGCAACTGCTCAGGCGGCAACGCTTTGTCTCCTTCGAGAAGCAGCCGCTCTTTTACTTCGACAACCAGCTCAATTGCCTGTGGCTGTTCTACGATTTTCAGGTCGAGCCGGAGGAGATGTTCAAATACATCGCCAAGCTCAAGGTCTATGCCTTCCAGAACTGGGAGATGCCAACCCTGGAGCAGCTGCGCACCCTGGCCGGCGAGCCTTTGCTGCGCATCGGCAAATTTCGCGAGGGACGCTATCTTTCCGCCACGCCGGCGGCCGAGGGCAAGGGGTATCTGGCGCTGCACCTGGTCGATGGCGTGACCGAGGTGGCGCGCGGGCCACACCCGGTTTTGCCACTGCATCGTGTTGCCCAGCGGGACATTTTCGGCTTCATCGTTGCCCACTCCCTGATCCCGCAGGGGATCGAGGGGGTCCGCGAAAAACTCCGCGAACTCTACGAAATGACGGTCGAGCTGGGCAAGAAGGGGGCAGGCGCGCAAACCCCGCCCCCCTCGCTTGGCGCCCTGCAACAACACCTGCTGGAGGGGGATTACATTCGGGCGCGCCTGCCGGTGCTTGAGCCCTCGGTCCTGCTGGATATGGGCAAGGGGCTGTGGGAGCTTTACCATCCGAACAAACCGGCCATCGGCAACTGGACCGAGGTCACCCTGGAGACCCCCTGGGAGGCGCGCAATCCCGAGATCGATATCCGCGAGGGGGTGGTGGCGATCGATTTTGGCACATCGTCAACCGTCGTGGCCTGCCGTGAGCATGGCAAGACACGCCTGCTGCGTGTCGGCATGATGGATTTTTTCCGCAAGCCGACGCCGGAGGATTATCAAAATCCGACCGTGCTCGCCTTCATTCACCTGCCCAACCTGCTCAAGGTGTGGAACAGCGAGCCCTATCGACCGTTGACCCGCTGGGAGGATTTTCATTTTTCCCACGCCGCTCTTGGCCAGTTGCGCGCCAACGACGCCGCCCAGCGGATCGTGGCGCGC
>PEAJ01000123.1 GCA_002753495.1 Magnetococcales bacterium HA3dbin3
GCCCCGCCGCCGCGCGTGGTGACGGGAGGTCGCGCCGATCCGGTCATTCTGGGACGACTGGGATACCGGCATCTTCTCAACCATGGTGCCGATGACCCCCTGACCCTGGAGCCCCTCTACCTGCGCCGCGCCGATGCCGAAAAAGATCCGCCCCTCTCTCCGGACCCCGCATGTCCTCCTTGCACCCGCTGACCACCGACGACCTGGCAGCAGTGACGGCAATCGAGGCGGATGTCGCCCGGTCGCCATGGAATCTCTCCATGTTCACCACGGAACTGGAGCAGGGGTCGTTCGGCCGCGTCCTGACCGTGGCGGAAGGGGGTATCGCCGGTTATCTCCTGCTGCGCCCGCTGCTCGATGAGTGGCACCTCATGACGATCGGCGTCGCCCGCCATCAGCAACGCCGTGGCTGGGGACGCCTGCTGCTGCAAACAGGCATCGATCACGCCCGTCGCCAGCAGGGCCGAACCCTGCTCCTCGAAGTGCGTCCATCCAACCTCCCCGCCCGCCGCCTCTATGACGCCCTGGGGTTTCGCCTCCTGCATCGGCGTCGCCACTACTACACCACCCCCACCGCCGAAGATGCCCTGGTCATGGCGCTCTCCCTGGTCCAGCCATGATCACCCGCGTGTCATCCCAATTCCAGATCAAGCGTCCACCCCGCTGACCGTTGCGCATCCATCCCGATCCGGAGTGATCTGGAGTTGAAATAACGCGCGGACAGCCGCGACACGCGCGCAGCGACCCCCTGCCGGTGGCGGAAAAAAGCCTCGCATTCCCTCTTCAATGTCCTCCGCCCCCGGTCACCACCATTTTTTACCCGGGCATGCGGATTGTCCTCCCCGTTGCTGGGTGGATCTGCGATGATGGAGCGGCTCATTTTCGGACTGGAAACGGGGTGGGGGTTCTGTTATAAACTGAGTTTTGAGTTACCAAGTCGTTTTTGGGAACTCCGGTGCCGGGATCGATGTCACCCGGAGCGAACAGATCGAGAGGGAGGAAGGACCATGTTGGTTCGCGAAGTGATGGTAAAGTCGGTGCGCACGGTCAAGGCCGCGGATTCGGTCCGTTCCGTCGCGGCGATCATCTGCACGAACAAGATCAGCGGTCTGCCGGTGGTGGATGATCAGAACAAACTGATTGGTCTGATTTCGGAGAAGGATATTCTCAACTCCCTGCTCCCCAGTTACCACGACTTTCTTGAGGATCCGATCGGTGCCCGGGATTTTGTCGGCATGGAAAAGAGCTATTCGGTCGTGTTGCAGCGCGAGGTGTCGGAGCTGATGACCAAGAAGCTCTTCGCCGTTTCTCCCGATGATCCGGTGATGAAGGCCGCCTCGCAGATGGCCCTGCACAAGTTTCGGCGCATGCCGGTGGTGGAGAAAGACGGCACTCTGGCCGGGATTGTCAGCCTCGGCGACATCCACAAGGCGATCTTCAAGCGGGAACTGGGGATCTGACCCTGCGGGGGGTAGCGGACGGAGCGGGGCGTGGGTCGGGAGATCGAGCGCAAATTTTTGGTCGTCGGCGAGGCGTGGCGATCCCTGGCGCGGGGTATCTCCTACCGGCAGGGGTTTCTCTCCACGGATCGGGCGCGCGTGGTGCGGGTGCGTATCGCCGGCGCGGAGGCCACCCTGACCGTCAAGGGGATGACCGACAATCTGGCCCGGCCGGAATTTGAGTATCCGATTCCCCTGGACGATGCCCGGTTTCTGCTCGACCACCTCTGTCTACGCCCCTTGATCGAGAAGACGCGCTATCGCATCCCGCTGGGAACGGTGGTGTGGGAGGTGGATGCGTTCGACGGTGAGAATCGAGGGTTGGTCCTGGCCGAGGTGGAGCTTGCGCATGTCGATCAGACGTTTCCCCTGCCAGAGTGGGTGGGCAAGGAGGTGTCACACGATCCGCGCTATTTCAACTCGAACCTGATTGCGCACCCTTACTGCCGCTGGCAATCGACACCGGATGCAACGGGGGGATGAGGAAACATGGCCGTTTATGCCATCGGCGATCTCCACGGTTGCATTGTCGAGCTGGAGGCCTTGTTGCGGCTCGTGCGTTTCGACTGGCAGCGGGATCGTCTCTGGTTTGTGGGGGATTTGATCAACCGCGGTCCGCACTCGCTGGAGGTGATTCAGCTCGTGCGCGGGTTGGGCAGGCAGGCGACGGTGGTCATGGGCAACCATGAGTTTCGTGCAATCCTCGGCCTGTGTCGTGGGGGTTCGCCCTATTTTCGCGAGCACATGTCCTACCTGGCGAAGGCACCCGATGCCGACGGGATTCTCGACTGGCTTCTTGGCCTGCCGCTCTTGCACTGGGATCCGGAGCTGGGGTGTGCCCTGGTGCATGCCGGGCTTTCGCCACGCTGGTCGCTCGACTCCTGCGTCCGCCGTGCCGAAGAGCTCTCCACGATCCTCACCGACACCTTGGCACGGGTTGATTTTTTCCACCACAACGAAGACCGTTCCTTCCCCACCCTCGAAACCGATGGCATGCATCCGCTCGATCGCTACTGGCTGGAGTTGACGGTTTTCACACGTTTGCGTCGCTGCACCGCCGAGGGGCGTTTTCTCTGGCCCGGCGCCGAGCTGGGGCGTGGCGACAACCCTTTCCTCCCCCCCAGCAACGACTCGCCCTTCCGGGCGTGGTATGACGTTCGCCCCTGGGCAGCTGGAGAAAAGGTAATTTACGGACATTGGGCATCGGCCGGGTTGACAATTCGCCCCCACTCCTTTGGTCTGGATTCGGGGTGCGTCTATGGTCATGGTCTCACTGCCATGCGCGTCGACGACCCGAAACATCCAGTCTTCCAGGTATCGAGCCGGGCTTACGTCACCCCAGACTGATGCGATTCAAATGCCCGCTCCTTCCAGTCGGTCGATCATCGCGGAGTGGTCCGCCGAAAGCCTGCCACGATGGTAAAGACCCGGGATCTGCATCAGGCCTTTGAAAACCTGCAATCCGCCGCGTTGCTTTGCAAACAGCGCAAAGCAACGCGGCAATGGCCGCCCCCTGCGGGCGCATTTCGCGAAAAGCATGCGAAACGCGCCCGTGGGTAGGGGGGCGGAAAGGACAAAACCTCGGGGCTTCGCCCCGAACCCGACCAGGGCTCTGCCCTGGACTAAGCCAGGGAGCGCAGCCCCCTGGACCCCATTTCCGACGCCACAAATAACCTGGGATCGGCACAAAACGTCCCGCGCGGGTACGCCCAACGCCCATGATCTCCCCCTGCCCGGTTTTTTCACCATGAGCAATCCGGCCCTCATTCTCACGCCGGCGCAGCGGCAACGTTACGCGCGGCAGATGATCCTGCCCGAGGTCGGCGAGGCCGGACAGCAATGTCTGACCACCGCATCGGCATTGATGATCGGTGCCGGCGGCTTGGGCGGGCCGGCGGCGCTGTTCCTGGCCGCCGCCGGCGTCGGGCACATCACCCTGATCGATGGTGATCGGGTGGAGCTTTCCAACCTTGGGCGCCAGATCGTCCACTCCCACGCGCGCTTGGGCATGGCCAAGGTTGATTCGGCGGCACTCACCCTGACCGCCCTCAATCCAGAAATTCGGGTGGAAACCATCGATGGCTGGCTGGACGAGGAGAACGCCGAAGCCCTGATCGCCAGGCATGCGGTCGTCGTCGACGGCAGCGACAACTTTGCCACGCGCTATCTGGTCAATGCAGTCTGTCACCGGCTGGGACGCCCCCTGGTGACCGGCGCGGTGCTGGGGTTCGAGGGACAGGTGACGCTGCTGCAATCCGGCCTTGATCCAACCTCGCCCTGCTATCGCTGCCTCTACCCCGATCCACCCGTTACCGAAGCACAACCGACCTGCGCCACCGCCGGCGTGTTGGGCGCGGTGGTCGGCGTGGTCGGATCGCTACAAGCGACGCTGGCATTGAAGGTGCTGCTCGGCGTGGGGGCCGCGCGCGCGGGCGAGACCCTGCTGATCAATCTACTCGACGGTATTTATCACCCGGTGCGCGGGGTGCGACTGCCCGGCTGCCCGGTGTGCGGCGGCGGCTGACCGTAACACCCGGGCAACGTGCAACCACACGACAGCTCCGCCAGTTTCCCCTGTCACTCCGAGGACTTGGAACCGGCCTGGTTCAGGCCAAGGTACTCAAGAACAAAATCCGCCACTCGCCCCGGTTCATTCAATGGCAATTGCGGAACCCCCACCAAAGTCGCGGGCGGCGGAGCATCGCAGGCCACAGCGACGATGTTATGGAACGGCCGCTCTGACCACCCGCGCGCGGCGGTGGCACGAAACAGGGCAATCTTGGGATGCGGGTGATCGGCATAGCCCTCGATCAGGATCAAATCGTGGCCAGCCAGACGGGCGAGGTGCTCCTCCAATGTGGGAGGCTCACCCTGGAACTGCTGGATTTGAAACCACAGTCCGGGACCAGCAAACAACACGCCCTCCGCCCCGGCCTGACGGAAGCGATGCGTATCCTTGCCCGGGATGTCCGGGTCGGCGGCGTGGTGTCCGTGCTTGAGCACCGCCACCTGCAACCCGCGCGCGCGCAACGCCGCGATCACCCCGACAAGCAGGGTGGTCTTGCCGGTACCGCTCGGGGCGACAAAACCGATGACGCGCATCTCTTCCGCTCTCCCTTCATCGCACGCGCGCGCCGCGCGCTAACCCTGCCCCTCCGACACGCAGCGACCGCGGAAAAAATCCAGGCAGGCGTTGAGTCGTGCAAGGGCCGCATCGCGACCCAGGATCGCGAGAACATCAAAGATGCTCGGCGACACATCGGAACCGGTGATCGCCACCCGCACCGGCTGGGCAAGCTGGCCCATCTTCAGGTCGTGATCGGCAATCACCGACTTGAAGGCGGCCTCCAGGGCAGTAGCATCCCAGGCGGAGAGCGCGGTCAGAGCCGCGACCAGGGCGGCGAACGGGTCGAGGATCTCCGGCCGCAGATGTTTCCGCACCGCCTTGTCATCGTAGGTTTGCGGTGCCTGGAAGTAGAACCGACTCTTGTCGGCCATCTCGACCATGGTCTTCGCCCGCTCACGCACCGTCGGCAGAAGGGCACGCACGAGGGCCGGGTCGGGATGGGCGATGCCCTGGCGTTCGAGATGCGCGATCAACTCCGGCAGGAGCACCTCGGGTGCTGCCGAACGAATGTGCTGACCGTTGATCCAGTCCAGCTTGGAGACGTTGAAGATCGCCGCCGACCGCCCGACATGGTGCACGTCGAACAACGCGACCATCTCAACCATGGTGAAGATCTCCTGATCGCCGTGCGACCAGCCAAGACGCACCAGGTAATTGTTGACCGCCTCCGGCAAATAGCCGTTGTCGCGGTACTGAAGGACGGAGACCGCACCGTGACGCTTGGAGAGCTTGGCCCCGTCGGTGCCATGCAGCAGGGGCATGTGCGCGTAAGCTGGTGGTGTCCAGCCCAGGGCCTCGAAGATGTGAATCTGTCGCGGCGTGTTGCTGACGTGATCCTCACCGCGAATGACGTGCGTGATGCCCATGTGGTGATCGTCGACCACCACCGCCAGATTGTAGGTCGGCGAGCCGTCCGAGCGCAGGAGAATCAGGTCGTCGAGTTCACCGTTGCTGACACGAATCCGCCCCTGAATCATGTCATCCCACACCACCTCCCCGTCTCGCGGCGTCTTCAGGCGAATCACATACGGGCGATCGTCCGACGGCGGATCGGTGCGCTCCCGGCAACGTCCGTCGTAGCGGGGTTTTTCCTGGCGCAGGCGCTGCTCCTCGCGCATGGCGTCGAGCTCCTCGCGCGTGCAGGAGCAACGGTAGGCCTTGCCCGCCGCCACCAGTTGCAAGGCGGTCTGGCGATGCAGGTCGGTGGCGTCGGACTGAAAGAACGGCCCCTCGTCCGGCTTCAACCCCAGCCACTCCAGCCCCTGCAGGATCACCGCCACCGCCTCATGGGTTGAGCGTTCGCGATCGGTATCCTCCACGCGCAGGATGTAGGTGCCACCGGTGTGCCGGGCAAAGAGATAGCAAAACAACGCCGTGCGGGCACCGCCGATGTGCAAAAATCCGGTCGGCGAGGGGGCAAAACGGGTGCGCGTGGTCATGACCAACTCCATATCGTTCACGAAACAAAGCCCTCGGCTGACAGCTTATTCCAATTCCAGATCAAGATGTCCACAAGGCTCACAACGCGCGCGCGACGAGACGGATACGTTCGGGTACGGCGAGGAGCGCGCAAGGCAGCCAACGAAGTGGACGCTTGATATGGAATTGGAGCAGGCCGGGGGGAGAGTATAACGTTCGCCAGTGACAGGCCATACTTTTTCCGACACTGGCCAGGGGGCGGGGATTGCGTTTAATATCGTCGCCGATCGGCAGAGGTGTCGAAGGCTTTATGCCCGCGGGAGCGGGCGTACACGAAAAAAGGAGTTTGCGACGTGGGGTCCCCGAAAAATCTCAACGAACCATCGATCTATGCCGAAGCACTCGTGCAGGCGGCACTGGAGCCCGACAGCCTGCGACTCGCCGCCTGGCTGGCCGATGACGAAAACGTCGCCCAAATGCCCCTTTCCAAGTGGTACCTCTACCTTGCAGAGCGTTTGCATGATCTTGCCCCGCGTCCGGAGCAGGGGTTTGTCGTCCGGCCGCAGCATACCGCGCCGACCCTGAAGCTCGGCCGTAACGACCCCTGCCCCTGCGGTTCCGGCAAAAAGTTCAAGCAGTGTCACCTGGGCAAGGAGGCGTCGACCACCTGGAAACTGGGATCACCAACCCCGTCGATCCGCAACATGGCGGTGGTCTCGCTGATTCACTCCCTGGATATCGACACGCTGGACAAGGTACCACTGAACAGGGCCTCGGCCCTGGCGCGCAGCGAGATGGCGGCGGCCTATCACCGTATGGGCCATGGTGAAATCGCGGTCAGGCTGCTCAAGTCGGTGCTCGATGACGATCGCGATGACTCCTTCATGATCCTTGACTTCTGGATCGCCCGCTACGCCGAGTGGCTGGTCGAACTCGACCGCCCCAAGGAGGCGGAAGAGTTTCTCCTCGACGAATACGACCATCGCCGCGGTGTTCTGCCCTGGCAGGTGGCGCAGAAGCTCGCCGCCTTCTACCTCGACCAGGGCGACACCGACAACGCCGACACCTGGATCGAAACCTCGCTCAAGGATGAGCCGAACAACCCCTTCAGTCACTATCTGCGCGGCCTGCTGCGGCACGAACTCGAATCCTGGGATCCGGCGATCGCCGCCTACGAAAAGGCCCTGGAGTTAAGCGATCAATTCCGCCCGCAGGAGCGGGCCTACATGACGCACATGGTCAACGCGTCGCTTGCCCGCGCCCGCGATCACCTGCCGATCGGGGAGCTGAGCCCTGACACCGGAAGCGAAGGAGAAAGCGACCCGGCAACACTCATCAACCCCAACCCGCCCCCGGCCGTCCCACCTCCAAGCGAATCAACCCCGTAAATTGGACCCCACAAACGCGCAGGGAGGATGGGCACGCAACGCAGTCACCACCGCAACGCCG
>PEAJ01000124.1 GCA_002753495.1 Magnetococcales bacterium HA3dbin3
GAAGCCCCGAGGTTTTTCCTTTTTTCTTGTTTTTCCTTCCCGCCCCCCTACCCACGGGCGATTTTCGCATGCTTTTCGCGAAAATCGCCCCCAGGGGGCGCGCCATTGTCCGACTCCTTTGCGTTTTTCAGCAAAGGAGTCGGGCGGATTGCAGGTTTTTTTGCCTTTTCTTTCCCGCCCCCCTACCCACGGGCGCATTTCGCGTGCCTTTCGCGAAATGCGCCCTTAAGGGGGCTTAGCCATTGCCTGACTGCTCTGCGCTGTCCAGCAAAGGAGTCAGGCGGATTGCAGGGGGTCGATGTTCGACGTGAAACATACGTGAAACACCTCGTGTCGGACCCGGATCTTCTGTCTTTTCATTTTTTTTCCAACCTGCACGTGGCGTATCCTGCGCATAAGCTGGTGGGGGCGCGAAACCGACGGGGCCTGGACCCGATCGTCGGCTGAATCGCCTGGGCGGCATCCAGGGGCCGTGTTGCGGGCTGGACCCCCCGCCAGTCCAATCTTCTCCCTTGTCTTTCCCGTTTTGTCCGTCATGGGAATCGTGTATTCTGCTCGCGCGGCTGGAGGGGCCGATGTCAGCGGGGTCTGGACCCGTTGGCTGGCGGAGGAGGCCGGGGCAGCATCCAGTAGGCCGTTGTCTGGCTCGCCCTCCATCTCTCCTTCTACGCAAAGGTCCTCCGGCGCGCGCGCCGTTTCGCAAAATCAACGATTCAGGCCATGGACGATCACCTCTGGGAACGGACTCTGGATGCGGTCAAGGAGCAGGTTTCGCTCCGGGTCTTCGACGCCTGGATCAAGCCTTTGCGCCCGGCCGGCCCCGTCGCCAATGACCAGATCGAACTCCTGGTCGGCGATCCGCTTACCATGGACATGGTGCAAAAACGCTACGGCGCCATCCTCGAATCCTGCCTGGCGAGCGAAGCCGGCAGCCACGTCCAGATTGCCTACCGCCTGGCGGTGAAGGGGTCGGAGGCGGAAGTCGCCGATCGGCCCGAGCCCCCGGAACAGGCCGCGCCCGCGGGGACGCCCCGCGCCCTGGACAAGAGCGACAACGACCCCGATGGGGTTTCGGTCGACGTGGTGGTCAACCCCCTCGAAGGGACCGGCCTCGATCCGCGCTTTTCCTTCGAGAGCTTTGTGGTCGGCGGCTGCAACCAGTTCGTCCATGCCGCCGCCGAGCGTGTCGCCGAACGCCCGGCCCGGGCCTACAACCCCCTGTTCATTCACGGCGGCGTCGGCCTGGGCAAGACCCACATCATGCAGGCGATCGGCAATCGGGTGGCGCGCACCCATCCCGGACTGAAAGTGCTCTACATCTCCTCGGAAAAGTTCATGACCGAGATGATCCACTCCCTGCGCAGCCAGGGAATCATGGCCTTCAAGGAGAAATTTCGTTCGGTCGATCTTTTGCTGGTCGACGACATCCAGTTCATCGCCGGCAAGCGGGCGACCCAGGAGGAGTTTTTCCACACCTTCAATGCCCTCTACGAAACGAGCAGCCAGATCGTCCTTACCTCGGACAGCTTTCCCGCCGACATCGAAAACCTGGAGGAGCGGTTGCGCTCGCGGTTGGCCATGGGGCTGGTCGCCGACATCGCCCCGCCGGATCTTGAAACGCGGGTGGCGATCCTGAAACAAAAGGCGAGCATGGTTGGCATCGAACTCATGGACGATGTCGCCTTCTTTCTTGCCGATGCCATCCAGACCAACATCCGCGAGCTTGAGGGGGCCCTGATCCGGGTTTCGGCCTTCGCCTCCCTCACCCACAAGCCGATCACCCTGGGGTTGGTCAAGGAGACCCTGCGCGACCTGGTCAAGGGTCACGACAAACAGGTGACGATCGAGGCGATCCAGAAAACCGTCGCCAACTACTATAAATTGCGCCTGTCCGACCTGTTGTCGGACAAGCGCACGCGCGCCTACAGCCATCCGCGCCAGGTGGCGATGTATCTGTGCAAGCAGTTGACCAGTCACTCCTATCCGCAAATTGGTCAACAATTCGGCGACCGGGACCATACCACCGTCCTGCATGCCGTCAAATCCGTCGAAAAAAAACAGGCAAAGGATGCCAACCTGGCCGAGGAGCTGGAATCCCTTCGGACCATGCTCCGTCGTTGACGCCCGCGCGCCGCCCTTGCCATTTTCCAAAAAAAACCGAGGTTTAGGTATGGAATTCTACGTCGAACGTGACCCCTTTCTGAAGGCCCTCGCGCGTGTGCAGTCGATTGTCGAGCGGCGCAACACCATGCCGGTTCTCGGCAATGTCTTGTTGCAGGCGGCTGGTGGCACGCTCACCGTCACCGCCACCGACAGCGAACTCGCCTTGCAAACCGTCCTGCCGATCGAAGCCGAAAACGATGGCGAGATCACCTTGCCGGCGCGCAAACTCTACGAGATCGTCCGCGAGCTGCCCGACCAGCCGATCCGTCTGCGCCTGGAGGCCGGCGAGCGGGTGCTCATCACCTCCGGGCGGGCGCGTTTCACCCTGGTCGGGATCGGCGCCAGCATGTTTCCCGCCCTGCCGCAGCCGGATGGCAATCTGCGTTTTGCCCTGGATTCCCAGGCGATGGTCGACATGTTCAACAAGGTGCATTTTGCCACCTCGCAGGATGATGGTCGTTTCGTCCTCAACGGCATCCTGCTGCAACTGGAGCCGGTTGCGCCGGAAAATCCGCAACTCTGCCTGCGCATGGTCGCCACCGATTCGCATCGTCTGTCGATGGCCGAAACCACCGTCGACAACGCCGGCAACGATCCGCGCGATGCGATCATGCCGCGCAAGGCGGTGATGGAGGCGCGCAAGCTCCTGGAGGAGAACCAGGGGCAGGTCGAGCTGGTCATGGGGGAGCGGTTTTTGCAGTTCATCATGCCCGGGGTGACGATGACCAGCAAGCTGGTCGAGGGGCGTTTCCCCAACTGGCGGCGTGTCGTTCCCGAGCAGAACGTCCATCAGCTTGATATCGACCGCGAGGCCCTTCTCGGGGTGGTGCGCCGGATGTCGGTGCTTTCGCATGAAAAATCGCGTGGCATTCTCATGCGGATTGGTGCTGACAGCTTGAAGATCACCACCAGCAACCTCGAACAGGAGGTTGCCGATGAGGAGACGAGTGCCGCCTACGCTGGCCCCGACCTCTCTCTCAGCTTCAATGCCAGGTATTTGCAGGAAATTCTCACCTGCGTACCCTGTGACACCATCCGCTTCCACCTCCTCAACAACGATGCGCCGGTCCTGGTCACCGGTGTCGAGCAGGGGCATTTTCTCTTCGTTCTCATGCCGATGCAGGTGTGATGGGGGCTTTGGGATTGGGCCGCTCGTGCAGGTGTGATGGGGGCTTTGGGATTGGGCCGCTCGCTCGATCGATTTGCTGGAATGGGTGATCCCAGCCTTTAAAAACCTGCAATCAGTCTGGGGATTTTTGCTGGGAAGCGCAAAAATCCCCAGGCAATGGCCGCCCCCTGGGGGCGATTTTCGCGAAAGGCATGCGAAAATCGCCCGTGGGTAGGGGGGCGGGAAAAACCTCGGGGCTTCGCCCCGAACCCGACCAGGGCTTCGCCCTGGACCCACCAGGGCTTTGCCCTGGACTAAACCAGGGAGCGCGGCCCCCTGGACCCCATCGCACACACCACCTCAAACCTTGGTCTGTCCATCCGTCCGCCCACCCACCCACTTGTGCTCCCCATGCACTTGGCCACACTCAACATCCACGACTTCCGCAACATCACCCAAGCCAACTTGACCTTCGGCAACGGATTGAACCTGGTGATCGGCGGTAACGGCCAAGGCAAAAGCAACCTCCTGGAAGCCATCGGCATCCTCGCCAACGGACGCTCGTTCCGACGCGCACCCCCCCAAGCGCTGCGCCGCCACGGCCAACCCCACTTCCGCCTTGATGCACGCACCCACGCCGCCGGACTCGAACACCGCCTGGAGTTCCAGGGCCAACCCGAACGACAGCTCGCGCGATTGAACGGCAAACCGATGACCACCGCCTCGGCCATGGGCCAGGCCCTGGCGGCGGTGATCGTCGCGCCGGAAACCCTGCGCCTGGTGCGCGAAGGCCCCGCCGAACGCCGCGCCTATCTCGACTGGCTGGTCTTTTCGCGCTACCGCGAACATGCCCCGCTGATGCGTGACTACCGCTTCGCCCTGCAAGCGCGCAACGCCCTGCTGCAACAGCCAGCACGTAGCACGGCGGAGATGGAGGCGTGGGAGGATCGCCTGGCCGTTCTCGGCGGCCGGGTGAGCATCAATCGGCGTGATCTTCTTGGGCATCTGGCCACGCGCCTGGAGGAACACCTGCAAACGCTTGCCGTCGCTGACAGCCAACCGACACTGCGCTTAGGATGCCAGATCGATCGCGATGCCCAAGCCTGGTCGACCACGGAAGAGGCGGCAACCCTCTATCGGCGACTCCTGGCCGAACATCGGGAACGCGATCGCGCAAGCGGTCACACGAGCATCGGGCCACACCGCGACGAGCTGCATCTGCGGCTCAATGGTCACCCCCTGGCCAGATACGGTTCACAGGGACAGCAAAAACGGTTTATCCTGGCGCTCAAGCTCGCCGAGGCGGAACTTTTGCGCGCAACCCTGGCCGAATCCCCGCTCTTTTTGCTTGACGACCCCGCCGCCGAACTCGATCGGGAAGGGTTTTCCCTGTTCGTGGGCGCCCTCGCCGCCCTGGGCTGCCAGCTGTTCATCACCACCTGCCACGACGCCGGGGAGATCCCCTGGCCGGGCGCGCCACCCGCGACGTTTCTCGTGCGCGACGGGCACTTTGCGACCAAGGAGTCGAATACCGCATGAACGACCAGCCCCAGAACACCGCAAACACCATGAACGACCTGCCCGCCAGCGGCACCCAGGAGAACGGCAACTCCAGCTATGGTGCCGACAGCATCAAGGTTCTCAAAGGGCTGGACGCGGTGCGCAAGCGGCCGGGGATGTACATCGGCGATACCGACGATGGCACCGGATTGCATCACATGGTGTTCGAGGTGGTGGATAACGCCATCGACGAGGCCCTGGCCGGGTTTTGCGACCACGTCGATGTGACGATCCACACCGACGGCGCCGTCACCGTGCGCGACAACGGCCGCGGCATCCCCACCGATCACCACGAGGAAGAGGGACGCTCCGCCGCCGAGGTGATCATGACCGTCCTCCACTCCGGCGGAAAGTTCGATCAAAACTCCTACAAAATCTCCGGCGGTCTGCACGGCGTCGGCGTGTCGGTGGTCAACGCCCTGTCGGAACGCCTGGAGCTGACCATCCGCCGCAACGGACAGGTGTGGTACCAGGAGTATGCCGATGGCGACCCGCAAGGGGAGATCCGGGTAATCGGCGCGACCCAGGTGACCGGCACCCAGCTCACCTTCTGGCCAAGCCGCAACGTCTTTCGCAACGTCACCGAGTTCTCCTTCGACATCCTGTCGCAGCGGTTGCGCGAACTCTCCTTCCTCAACTCCGGGATCAAGATTCGCATCCACGACCAGCGCACGGACAAAACCCACGATTTTCACTACGAAGGGGGCATCCGCTCCTTCGTCGAACACCTCAACCGCGCGCGCACGCCGCTTCTGGAACCGCCGATCTTCTTCGTCGACGACCGGGAGCAGGTCCACCTCGAGGTGGCGATGCTCTGGAACGACGGCTATCAGGAGAACGTCTTCTGCTTCACCAACAACATCCCGCAGCGCGACGGTGGCACGCACCTGGCCGGCTTTCGCGCCGCCCTCACGCGCACGATCAACAATTACGCCACCAGCTCCGGCCTGATGAAAAAGGAGAAGATCACCCTCTCCGGCGATGATTGCCGCGAAGGGTTGACGGCGGTGATTTCGGTCAAGGTGCCCGACCCGAAATTTTCCTCGCAGACCAAGGAGAAGCTCGTATCCTCCGAGGTGCGGGCGGCGGTGGAGGGGATCGTTGCTGATAAGCTGGCAATCTTCCTCGAAGAGAATCCCCAGGCCGCGCGTGAGATTGTCGCCAAAACCGTCGAAGCCGCCGCCGCGCGTGAGGCGGCGCGCAAGGCACGCGAGCTGACCCGCCGCAAGAGCGCATTGGAGATCACCTCCCTGCCCGGCAAGCTCGCCGACTGCCAGGAGCAGGACCCGACGCTGTGCGAACTCTACCTGGTCGAGGGGGACTCCGCCGGCGGTTCCGCCAAGCAGGCGCGCGACCGGAAATATCAGGCGGTTTTGCCGCTCAAGGGCAAGATCTTAAACGTTGAAAAATCTCGCTACGACAAGATCTTAGCCTCGGCCGAAGTTGGAACCCTGATCACCGCCCTGGGTACCGGTATCGGTCGCGAGGAGTACAACATCGACCGGTTGCGTTATCATCGCATCATCATCATGACCGACGCCGATGTCGACGGGGCGCACATCCGCACCTTGCTCCTGACCTTTTTCTATCGGCAATTTCCGGAGATCATCACCCGCGGCCATCTCTACATCGCGCAGCCGCCGCTTTATCGCGTGCAGCGTGGCAAGAAGGAGATCTACCTGAAGGATGATCCGCAGCTCGATGATCATCTGATGAAAAATGGCAGCGAAGGCGTGGTACTGCGCACCTCTTCGGCCGTTTTGCAGGGGGAGGAGCTTGAGCTTCTCATCCGTGATGCCCACCGCTACCAGAAGCAGCTGCAACGTTTGGCGCGGCATCGCGATGCCCTGGTGCTCGCGGCGGCGGCGGCGGGGTGTCGCCTGACCCTGGCTGATCTTGACACCCCGGAGCATGCGGCAGCGGCGCGGGAGCGTCTTTTGGCGGCGATTTTACGTCAAGTCGGCGCCGATGCCCGTTTGAGCGTCAGCATCGACCAGGATCCGGAAAACAGCACGCAGACCTTGCTCGTCGAACGGATCATTCACGGCGTGCCGGCACGAACCCAGCTTGATGCTGCCCTGCTGCGCACGCCGGAGTTTCGCGAGATGGCGCGCCTGGCAACACCGGCCCATGCGCGCATGGGCGATGCCGCCACCCTGGTCAAGGGCGAGCGCACCTTGCCGGTGACCGCGCCGGAGGGGTTGGTGGAGCTGGTGATGGCCGAGGGGCGGCGCGGGCAGACGTTTCAGCGTTACAAGGGTTTGGGTGAGATGAACCCGGGGCAGTTGTGGGACACGACGATGAACCCGACCGCGCGCACCTTGTTGCAGGTGCGGGTGGAGGATGCTGTGGCTGCCGATGAGGTGTTCACCACCCTGATGGGCGATGCGGTGGAGCCGCGCCGCGAGTTTATCCAGTCGAACGCGCTCAATGTCAGCAATCTGGATGTCTGATTCCAAGGAAGCGGGGGGCCGACGATGGAACGTCTTTTTTCCTGTCATAATGCGTTGGGG
>PEAJ01000125.1 GCA_002753495.1 Magnetococcales bacterium HA3dbin3
GCAATTTATTGTCGATCGCCGGCGCCGGGGACGTGACCTGTGTGGTCACGGATGGTGGCGGCGCCGTTGTGGCCGTGGCCTGGATGGGTGGCGTGGCGGTGATCGGGGTGGTTGGGGGGGCGATCGCTGGCGGCGGGATGGCGGCAATCGGGTCGCTGGCGGCAGGGGTGATCCCGGTGCGCACCAGGGCATCGGAGGCCTGGATCGCGGTGTTCGGATTGGCCATGGCCAGCAGGGCCGCGTTGGCACCGGTGGCGAGGATCGGCACACTGACCGAGGCAACCTGGGCTTGTGCCGCCGTCGCGTGATTGTCGGCAACCTGATAGGCCTGGGCAGGTGTGCTGCCCCCGGCAAGGGCCTGGGTCAAACTTTGCACGAACACATCGCTTGACGCCGCAACCTGGCTTTGGATGGTCGCCTTGTCGCCGGTGGCCAGGGCTGTCGCCAGTTGCATGGCCGGAGAGAGCGGGGTTTGTACGGCGGTCGTTTGTTGCTGAACCGCCTGCGCGGTTGCCACGGCGATTTGCAGCGATGCTTGTGGGCTCTGGCCGGTGGCAAGGGCATGGACGATCGTCTGCATGTCGCCGGCAGGGGTGGTTGCCGCCGCACCGCTCGCCAGGGCGGCCGCCAGCTGGTTGGCGGGTGACAGGGGAACGTTTTGTGTTGTCGCAATCGCTTGTGCCGCCTGGTTTGCGGCATCGGCGTGGGCAAGGGCATCGGCGGTGCCGGCCCCATGTTGCAGTGCCTGCTCAAGGTGTTGTGCCCCTGGCGCGTTCGGGTCAACACCGGCCTCCTTCAGTGCCTGGTCGGCGTTGTTGCCACTGGCCAGGGCGGCGGCCAGCTTGTCGGCCGGAACCTTGATGGCCGCCTCGGTTTTGGCGGCGACATCCGCCTGTTTGTTCGCCTCGCGCAGGGCATCGCCCATCGACATGCCGTGTGCAAGCGACTCCCCCAGCGCCCGCAGGAAGGTTGCCGCCTGTTCGGGTGACATGCCGGCGGTCAGGGTGTCGATCTGCTGCTGCGTCGCCTCCTTGCCGAGGGAGATCCCCTGATCGAGGCGCGACTCCGGGGTGTCGGGGGTGGTCGGTTTGGCCGCCTGTTGGGTGACATCGGCCTGTTTTTGCGCGCTCTGCAGGGCCGATGCCACGGCCTGGCCAGTGTTTAGGCTGTTCTGAACGGCCTCGACAAAGGCGCGCCGGCCGGCATCGGAGTTGACGCCGCCGCTTGCGAGCATCTGCGTGATTTGTGCGCCAACCCCCTGACCGGTTGCCAGACCCTGGGCGAGATTGGCGCCGGCACCCTGGGGCTGTGCCAGCTCCTGGGTGTGGGTCTGTTCGGCGTCGTGTTGGGCGCTGGCGATCGCCGCCTGGGGCGAACTGCCGCTACCCATGGTTTGCAGCAGGGAGTTGACAAACTGCTGGCCAGCCTTGGCGGCGGCCTCCGGGCTGCCGCCAAGGCTGGCGAGGGTCTCGACCAGCTCCTGGCGCAGGGTATCGACGGCGGCCTGTGCTCCTTCGCCGCTGGCCAGGGCGGTGAGCAGGCGATCGGCGGCGGTGATCTGGGTTGCCGGGGCGGCATCAGGCATGGTTTGGAACCTCTCCTCCGACTGCGTTTAAACCCAAGGTGGCCACGTCGTCAAAAGAATTTTTTCAATTCACAGCGGCGGCAAGAAAGCTGCCGCCGCTGCATCCAGGAACCACTCCAGCCTACCCGATGTCGGCTGCACGCGACCGGCCGGTAGTGATCTCCCATCCGGCGTTTGTCCGAGGATCGACGCGACCGTTGCTGCCTTAGCCGCGCCGGTGGCGAAAAAGGTAACGCGGGCGGCGGCGTTGATGACGGGCAGGTTCAACGACAGGCGCCGCTGCCCGGTGGTCGGATGTTGGGCAGCGAGGCAGAGGCGACCCGCATCCGACCAACGCCCTTCGGCGTCGCCAGGAAAGAGGGAGGCGGTGTGGCCATCCGCGCCGAGACCCAAGATGATCCAGTCAAAGCGCGGCATGCCCGTGGGTCCGTTTGGCAAAAGCGACCGCAGCGCGCGGGCGTAACGGTTGGCCTCGCGCTCAGGATCGGGCGCTTCACCACGCAGACGATGCACTTGGTCGGGTGGAAGGGGAATACCTGCCAAGAGCCATCTCCGGGTTGTGCCAAAGTTGCTGGCCGGGTCATCCGGGGGAACACAGCGTTCATCCCCCCAATGGAGGTGGACCACGGACCACGGCAGATGTTCCCGAAAATCGGGGCTTGCCAGGGTGGCAAAAAGCAGCCGTGGCGTTTCTCCCCCGGGCAGGGTGACGTGCAAGAGGGTCCGACGTTGCGCGGCGTCTTGCGCAGCCGCCAGAAAAGCCGCCGCCAGGGCCTGGCTGGTAGCGACGGCGTCGGCGTGAACGAACACACGCGCGGCCGGGTCCAGGGGTGATGGGGGGGAGATCACCGGGCCTCTCCCCCAAGGCTCAAGGAACAGGCGGCGGCGTCGCGGTGACGACAGACGGCGACGCCGGGTCGGGGGTGATCGGCGACGCAGGAGCAGCGGCGGTCGGCACCGTGGGCGTGGTCGCCGGCGTTGCAGAGGTGGCGGCTGGTGGCGTCGTGGTGGCAGCTGGCAGTGTTGCGGATGTGGTGGCCGATGGCGTCGCGGCAGCAACTGGCGGCGTTGAAACAGTCACCGGCGTTGTGACCGATGGCGTCGCAGCAGTCGCTGGTGGTACCGAAGCAGCCGGTGTCGTCGGCGCAGCAGCTGGGGATTGTTGCCTTTGGCTTGGGATATCCACCACCACTCGGCGGTTCTGTGCGCGTCCCTCTTCACTGTCGTTGCTGGCGACCGGCTGCGTCAGGCCGAAACCAACCGCCTCCAGACGTTCGGCGGCGATGCCCTGGGCGATGAAAAAGTCGCGGACGGCTCGCGCCCGTTTCTCCGAAAGGCCCTGGTTGTAGGTCGCGCCGCCGACGTGATCGGTGTGCCCCTGAAGAATGACGTTCAGGCCGGCTTCGCGCTTGAGGATGGCGATGACATCGCGCAGCCCGGCGTGGGCATCGGCGGGGATCGTCCACGAACCGGAGGCAAAATGGAGATTGGGAACGATCCAGCAGCCACGCGCATCGACCACCGCGCCGGCCGGGGTGCCCGGGCAGGCATCCAGGTAGTCCGGCACGCCGTCTCCGTCGCTGTCGAGCGGACAGCCGTTGGCATCAACTTTCACGCCGCGTGGGGTGTTTGGGCAGAGATCCAGGGAGTCCGGTACGCCATCGCCGTCGGAGTCAAGCGGGCAGCCGGTGGCATCGACCGGAACGCCATAGGGGGTGTTCGGGCAGAGGTCGTCCTTGTCGAGCACGCCGTCGCGATCGCTGTCGAGGGCACAGCCGCGATTGTCGACCGCCGCGCCGGGCGGGGTGTTCGGGCAGTGGTCACGTACCAGGGGGATGCCGTCGCCGTCGTCATCGGAGTGGGGACGATCGCCATTTTTGGCTATGACCTGGGCGATGAGCGAGTCTGGGTAAGGCGGTGGCGCGAGGCATCCTCCCAACAGGAGACACGTCCCGAAAACCAGCCAGCGATGCGATAACCTCATGAACGCCTCCGGCAAGAGCCCACGACGCGATTCCAATTCCATATCAAGCGGCAACTTCGTTGACTGCCTTGTTCGCTCCTCGCCGTATCCAAACGTATCCGTCTCGTCGCTCACTAAGTTGTCGCCTCGTTGCCATCTTGATCTGGAATTGAAATGACACAGACGCCGCCCGGCATGATCAGCCAAGCCAAGGGCTTGGTCAAGGAGGGGAGCAAGCAACTCCCGTACCGTGAAAAATACACCCATCCCTTGGGAAACAGGGCTACGGCAACAGCCCGTCCCGGTAGAATCGTATCCCATCGCCTTGCATGGTCGCGGTGATGATACGCGGGGCATTGGCCGGATAGGTGATGCGTGCCGTTGGCGGGATTGTCTTACCGTTGAACTGGGGCGTTTGCATGAGAAAATCGAGGCGCGGCAATTGCCAAAGGTTGACGTGGCCCGTACTGCCCATGGAATAACTTTCGACGGTGACGACGAGGTCGCTGGTCAGGCGTGCCTCGCGGCCGGGAAAACGCAACGCCCCGACCGCAAGAGGTCTGCCCTCTTTACCGTCAGGGCGTTCGAGGCTTGCTTCCAACCAGAAATGGTTGGGATCGCTACCTGGTTCCGGGTCACGGGTGGTCAAGCGCAAAGTCCAGCGACCCGGAGCGCTCCAGTCGATTGGCTGCCGCACGCCGACAAACCGTCCCTCATGCGATCCAATCTCGGAAAACCCACCGGGCGCGATCCGAAAATCCGCCGGATCCTGGGTGTCCCAGCGGGAAAAAATCACCCCCGGTCCCTGGCTCTTGTGATCGCGCTTGAGATCGGTCTGCAGCCCGACGTAGAGTTTGATGCCGTTGATAACGATATAAAATTGAAGGTAGACATGACTGCCAACCGGCGGTGCCGCGGCGATGTTCAAGGGGATGGCAAGGGCATGCATCGCCTCGCTGGTCGGCGGGGAGAGGTGGGCATGGATGTAATGCCAGCAGCAGGTTCCCTGATCGGGTTGCTCCTTGGTGGCAAATTGCTGGAAGCGCGTCTTGACATGCAGGGGAAACACCGGCGTGGCGGCCGCCGCCACCGGTTGATCACGCAGCTGGATGCGATACCCCAACGCCGGCGTGGCGTGGCCATCGTAGCGCAAAAACCAGCTCTTGACCGTGGTGTCGAGGGTGCGATCGGCACAATAGGTGTGGACGATGCGGCCGGCGCTGTCGACCCACTGCACCGGTTGGCGCAGGATCGGCCCCACCTCCGGTTCACGTACCAGGAGCAGTTCGACCGGATCGTAACCGGCGACGGAGAAGGTCTCCTCGACCAGCACCTGCCCGGTGCCGCATCGCCGATCGGCAACCGCACGAACCCCGTCCAATCGGGCAGTCGGTTGCACGACCGGGTGGATGGACCACACCTTGGAATCCGCCCACGACGCAGAGGCGGGCAGCAGGAGAAAGCCGCATGACAATGCAATGAATATCAGCCGGATCGCGTCCATAGACCGAGATAACAACCGTTGCTGGCCGGACCATCCGGAATCATCCTGACCGGAGGCGGCAGGGAGAAGGGGGGGGGCGGTGAGATCGTTTTGCGCCAGTAGCCGGGTTCGATGTCGACGTTGTCGGCACCGGGAAAGGTGGTGAGCATGATATGACGCGAACCATCGGCAAAAAAGCGCGCAAGCACCGCCCGCACCGAGGTGTTGGGCAGATGGGTCAGGGTGTTGCGACAAAGGAGAAGGTCTCCCGCCGGCAGGGTATCGTCGGCGATGTCGGCGGTGTTGAAAAAGTGGTTCTTGCGTGCCCCGTACAGGACACGATTGTTGGCGATCAGCGACTCGACCAGATCAAAGCCCAGGTAAAGACCGAGCCGGGGGGTGATCGCCTCCAGCCAACGCAGATCGCCGCAGCCGGCATCGACGAGCGTATGCACGCCAAGCTCGCGCCAAAGGGCAGCCAGGGCCTCGCGCAGGGGGGCGGTCACCCGCGGCGACGAACCCGGACCGCTGCGCGTTTCCGAGGATTGCCACTGGTTCTGGTGATAGATGCGGGTGAACACCTGGCGCATGGCCACGGCGTCGCGCCCGGCGGAAGGCGGGGTGGGGAATAGGGCGTCGCTTGCGCGGATACCGATCCGCCGCTTGCGGAAATCAACATCGGCAAAGGTTTCGTACTCCTCCAGGGTGCGTGCAGGCCCCAGGCCGTAGCGGTCAAGGTGTTGGATTGCCTCCGCATCCTCGCTTTTTTGCATCTCCAGCAGATGTTGGAGTCGGGCGACGGCACGGCGGTTGATCTGCGTCCAGTCAACGTGATCATCCCAGTGGCGCCGGCGACCGCGCACGGTGGTGTAGTCGTGATAGACAAGAACATCGTTAGGGGTAAAAAGATCATAGCCCCAGGTCCAGAGGCGGACGGAAAGGTTGATCTCCTCGCCGTGGAAGTAAAGAAATGGATCGTAGGGAACCTCTTGGATGATCGTCGCCGGGGCAAAGAGAAACCCGGCACCGATGAACGGTGAGGGCACCGGTTGCGGCGGGCATTGATCGAGGGGGATCATCCTGGCGATCGGGATCAGGGTGCCGTAGTCGTCAAAGCGGCCGGCCTTCATCACCGGCAGGCCGTTGCGCAGGAGTTGATCGGGCGGGTGAAAGGCGTTTGGATGGGCGGAGAGGACCGGACGCGCGGAAGGGGCGCTCCGCAGCATGGCGATCAGACGCTCATCCCACTTGGGGTCGAAGCGGCAGTGGCTGTCGATCTGGAAATAGTACGGCTCGTTTTGCCAGAAACGCGCCTGGATGCGATGCCGCGCCCAACAGACACCGAGCGACTTGCCGGCATCGACCGTCTCGCCGCGTACTTGCGACCGCCAGCGCTCCGGGACCTGGGTACAGGTTGCGTCGTCCTCGGGGGCAATCTGCCACAGCACGCCGACAAAAACCCGTTCCGGGCGTGCCGCCTTGGCGAAGAGATCGGCGATGGTCGCGGCACAATCGGTGTCGCGATAACTGGCGATGGAGACAAAAATCCGCGGTAAAGAGTCCGGACTAGTGGCTGGTGCCCTCGGAGCGGGTGATTTTGTTGTGGACATTATACTTCCCGGAGGGTTTGCGCATCGGGATGCGCTTGATCTCTTGCAGGGTCTTGGCGTCGTAGACGATCAGCGCGCCATCATCTTCCCAGATTGAGAGCAGGGCCAGGCGACCGTCACGGCTGAACTCGACATGGCTCGCCGTTTTTCCCGGCACGGGTTGCAGGGTGGCGACGATCTCCAAAGTTTGCTTGTCAAGCACATGCACCCGATCCTTGTTCGGCCCCAGGGAGACATCGACCCAGGCGTAGGGGGAGTTTTCGTGACTGCGCATGAAAAACCCCGGCCCCTGTGTCGGGATCTTCTTGATCACCTGCCAGTTTTTCATGTCGATGACGGTGACGACTGACTCGGTCAGGTTGGGGGTGGCAAGCACGAGTGCCCCTTCCCGTCGCCAGCTGATTCCTGATCCCAGATGTGGCAGTCCGGGCAGATCAACCAGGTGCGTGCGACGCGAAACGTCCAGGTTGATCACCTGCCCGGAACGACCACCGCGCGTGGCACCGAGGAGGTTATTGTAGGAGGGATCGGAGAA
>PEAJ01000126.1 GCA_002753495.1 Magnetococcales bacterium HA3dbin3
CCCCTTTTCTTTCCCGCCCCCCTTTCCCCCTTTTCTTTCCCGCCCCCCTTTCCCCGGGCGATTTTCGCATGCTTTTCGCGAAAATCGCCCTTAAGGGGCGGCCATTGCCACGTTGCTTTGCGTTGTTTGCAAAGCAACGTGGTGGATTACAGGGTTTCAGAAACGCCGAAACTGCTCCCTTTTTCCCGGGGTGGGCTTGTTTAAGCGATCTCACTGGCTGCTGCTGTTACCGCCTTGCGGCTTGGCCGCGTCGACCGGTTGCTCCTTGAGCTGCCGCCGGGTTTGTTCGATCTTGGCGAGTTTCTTCCTCACTTTTTCCAAGTCAGGGTTAGCGTTGATTCGGGAAAACTCCGCCTCGGCGCCGCGCAGGGCCTGTTCGGCCTGGTCGAGGAGGGCCTTGTCTCGCCGAAGCGCGCCAAGGGCGCGCAGCGCGTCGCCCAGGCTGTCCTGGGTATTGGCCCACTGCGCTGGTCCCCGCGCGCGGGTCTGTTCCTTCAACGCCTCGCGACAGGCGGTGACCGCCTCCTCCAGGTGTGCGCCGCTGCCTTCGCGCTCACCGAGGGCGCGCAGCACGGCACACAGGTTATTCTGAGCCGTGGCCCAGCCCAGTGGCTCCCGCTCGCGGTTTCGCTTTTTTAGAGCCTCGCGGCAGGTGGCCACGCCCTCCTCCAAGCGCGCGGTACCGCTCTCCCGCTCACCAAGGGTTCCCAGCGCGGCACACAGGTTGTGCTGTGTTACCGTCCACTGCCGTGGGGCCCGTTCCCATGTTTGCTCCTTCAGGGCTTCGCGAAATGCGGCCACGGCCTCTCCCAGATGCACGGCATCGCTTTCGCGCTCGCCAAGGGAAAAAAGCGCGATCCCAAGGCTGCCCTGTGTCATGGCCCACTGCAACGGCATACGCTCTCGGGTCACCTCCTTGAGCGTCTCGCGATAGGCGGCCACCGCCTCGCCGAGGTATTTGCTGCCCCCATCACGTCCCCCAACGGCCATGAATGCATTAGCCAGGTTGTTCTGCGCCATCGCCCAGTCCAGAGGTGCCCGCTCCCGGGAATACTCCTTGAGTGCCTCGCGATGGGCGGACAACGCCTCTTCCAAACGCGCGCCGCTGCCCTCGCGCGCACCAAGGGCCAAAAGCGAAATGCCAAGGTTATCCTGGGTCGCCGCCCAGTCCAGCGGTACCCGCTCGCGGGTCCGTTCTTTCAACGCCTCTCGAAAGGCCGCTATCGCCTCCGCCAAATGTGCAACGTTGTTCTCGTGCTCGCCAAGGGAATTCAGCGCAAGACCAAGATTATTTTGCGTCATCGCCCAATCCAGGGACATCCGCTCGCGGGTTCGCTCCTTCAGTGTCTCCCGGAAGGCGGATATCGCTTCCTTCAGGCGCGCGGTGTTTCCCTCGCGATCTCCAAGGTTTCGTAGTGTGCTGCCCAGGTTGCTCTGCGTCATCGCCCATTCCAAGGGTACCCGCTCGCGGGTCCGCTCTTTCAACGCCTCCCGGTAAGCGGACAATGCCTCTTCAAAGTGCTTGGTCCCACTTTCACGCTCACCAATCCGAAAAAGCACGCTACCCAGGTTATCCTGGACTGTTGCCCAGTCCCGAGGCGATCGCTCGCGGGTATACTCCTTTAGCGCCTCCCGGAACGCGGACGCCGCCTCTTCCAAGCGCGTGACGGCGCTTTCACGCCCACCAAGGATCAGGAGCGTCCTGCCCAGGTTGACCTGCGCCATGGCCCAATCCAAGGGGTCCCGCTCGTGGGTCAACCCTTTCAATATCTCCTGAAAGATGGAGACCGCCTGTTCCAGACGCGCGTTGTCACCCTTGAGTTCACCAAGAGTCCGCAGGGCGCCACCCAAGTTGGTCCGCGTCATGACCCACTGCTTCGGTGTCCGTTCCCGGGATAGTTCCTTGAGTGCCTCCTGGTAGGCAGACACCGCCGCCTCCAGACTCGCGGTGTCGCCTTTCTGCCAGTAAAGACTCAAAAACGTGGTACCCAGGTTGTATTGGGCCATCGCCCAGCCAAGCGCATTGGTCCCGCGATCCTGTTTGCGCAACTCATTGCGGCAGCGCTCTACCTCGTCGCCGGGCCCGGCGTCACCCCCAAACTCTCCCCTTGGTGCCGTTGGCGTGGTGGCGAGTCCGATTTTTACAATAAGAAATGTTATTATAAAAATCATAGTCATCGCCAGCCGCGGGCGCGATGCCCCCATCACCCAGGCCATGAGCCGAGATTCGAGGATGGGCTGACGTCCGCTTCTTGGACGCTCTTCCGGGAACCTCTGAAAGCACTCTCTTGCCATCGCCGTCCCCCCTTCCCCCGCTCGTTGCCACCCAAACACCCGCGTCATGAACCCGAATCAATCCGGTTCACCCATAACACACCGCAAGTTGGCAACTCAAGAAGAAAAAGACGGCCCGCGCGCCGCTACCTGCGCGGCCGAGAAAACACAAGCCCCGATGTCGCGCCCAGCGCGTTGCCCGACGACCACAACACCCTCGTTACGCCGCGAATACCTCTCCTCCCGGGGGCGGCCATGGCCACCCGCCTGACGATTTTTGCTGGGAAACACAAAAAATGAAGTCAACGCCTTATCATTGAGTGGGACAAAGTAAAACCATTTCGATTGTCTCGATCAGGCGCATCCAGAAAAGGGTTGTGAAATCCGACTCCTTCCAGCACACGTCCATGTTGGAAATCCTCACTGACCACTATTTTGCAACCGGCTTCCTTGGCACAGGCCCACAGCATGGCGTCCCAGAATGAAATGCCATGGTCTTGCACTGCGCGGAGCGCCTTGGTAATCGTGGATGGTCCGGCGGATTGCACCCGGAACAATGTCAGCCAGTCTCGTACCTGATCGGAGGCTTCCACAACAGGCATTTTACCTTTGCCGGTCGCTGCCCGGAAAAATTCTCCTAGGGCCTGGAGCATCAACACGCAGTTTTCCGCGACCGCTTGATCCAGCAACGCTGAAGCGATGGCGTGCTTTTTGTCTGCCTCGCGATCCAGGGCATAGAGAAGGATGTTGGTGTCGAGGGTGTACCGTTCACTGTTCATGGAGTGTGTCCCGGGAAACCGGTTTCCCTCCCAGGGCATAGCCCTGCTGCATCCTCATCCGAGTGCGTTCGCGGGCAGCCTGCTGCTCTTCGCTCAGCACCCGTTCACGGGGTAGGGGCATCAGGCGGGCGACAGGTTGCCCGCGCCGAGTGATGATAACCTCTTCGCCAGCTTCCACCGCTTTAATGTAACGGGCTAAATGTTGGTTGGCCTCACGCAGACTGATTCGTTGTTCCATGTTTGCACCAACTTCCGTTCTCGCCCAATCCAGAGAGATGACATCGCGGAATCGAGGCAGAAGCCTGATTGGCGCAATGTCCGATCCAAGGCGCTGCCCCGGATAGGTCCGGGGACAGGCTTAAGCCTCCCCATGCCCCCCCCAACCACTTTCAACACGATGAGATCAAAAGCATTTTACGGGATAAAGTCCCATTTATTTCCCCGCCACCCCTGCGCCACCGCCAACGCCTGTCGCGTTCCGGCAACATCATGCACACGCAAAATATGCGCACCGGCCAGCGCCCCAAGCGCCGCCAATAATTGACTGCCCGGATCACGTGCCGCCGGTTCGACCTCCCCGGTCAACACCCCAACCACCTGCTTGCGCGACACCCCCAACAACACCGGCAAACCCAGACCATAAAAAACGCGCAGATGCCGGATCAACTCCAGATTGTGCACCGTGCTCTTGCCGAAACCAATGCCGGGATCGACAATCAGGCGTTCAAAGGCAATGCCGTTTTCCTGGCAAAAATGGATGCGTTGATCGAGGAAGTCGTAGACATCGGCGACGACGTGCCGATAGTCGGGACCATGCTGCATGGTCGCCGGCGTCCCCTGCATGTGCATGAGCACAATCGGGTGCGTGGCATTGGCCAGCACCTTCACCGCGTCCGGGTCCCCCTTAAGGGCGGTGATGTCGTTGATCATCGCCGCGCCGGCCTCGATCGCCGCCGCCATCACTGCCGCCTTTGTGGTGTCGACCGAAACCGGCACGCTGACCGCTCGCACCAGCGCCTGTATCACCGGAATCACCCGCCGCAGCTCCTCGCGCTCGGAAACCGGTTCCGCCCCGGGACGCGTCGACTCCCCGCCCACGTCCAGGATGTGCGCCCCGGCGTGCGCCATGGCCAAACCATGCGCCACCGCCGCCTCCACGTCGGTGTGTCGCCCACCATCGGAAAAGGAGTCGGGGGTGACGTTCAACACCCCCATGATCAGGGGACGCGAACAGTCCAAGACCCGATACCCGCCACAATGCCAACGCAACACCGGGTGACAACGCGCATGCGCCGATAACGCATCGTGCAAAGCCACCGCCACCGCCTGGGCCTCGGTTCCCTCCAGGTGCCGGATCCAGGCGTCAAGCTCGGCGCGCGACAACCGCCCGACCGCATGAGAGGTGTCGGCACCCACCTGCACCACCATCCCCGGATGCAGATAGGGGTTCCACGCCTCCGGCCACCCGGGCAGCCGCACCGACCACGGACAATCGGCATCGGCCATGTCAAACGGCGGATCCGGGAACAGCGTCCCGGGATTGCTGGCCGGAGCATACCCGGCCAGGGGCTCCAGAAGGGCGTGCAGGGTCATGTTTTGCGGCGGGGCTTGGCGGCCGGCTTATCATCCCCGGTCGTCGGCGCCGCCTCGGCATCCACCGCCTGCCCCGCATCCGTCGCCACTGGCGCGGCATCGGCCGCTTCACCGCTTTCGGCGACCCCTTCCGCTCCCGGTGCCGCCGCGGCTGCATCCTCGGCCGAACCGGAAGTGGAACCGGCACCACCGGCCGGGGCGGAGGCGGCCGAATCCCCCTTCGCGGGTCGGGACTTTTTCGTCGCTTTCTCCAGGGGCTCGCGGCGCACAAGCCGGGCCACCTCGTCGGCGGCCAGGGTCTCCCGTTCGAGCAACGCCTCGGACATGGCATGGAGGATATCCATGTTTTTCATCAGGATATCCTTGGCGCGCGCATAGTTTTCATCGACGATCCGCCGCACCTCCTCGTCAATGGCCTGGGCGGTTTGCTCGGAGACGTTTTTGTGCTGGGTGATCTCCCGCCCGAGAAAAATTTCCTGCTCCTTCTCACCCAGGGCAAGCGGCCCCAGACGCGGACTCATGCCATAGGTGCAGACCATCTTGCGCGCAATATCGGTGGCACGCATGATGTCGTTGCCGGCACCGGTGGTGAGATCATGCAAAATCAACTCCTCGGCCAGACGCCCGCCCATCAGCACGGCGACATTGTTTTCAAGCTGCTGCTTGGAGTAGGTGTGGCGATCCTCGGTCGGCAGCTGCATGGTCAACCCCAGCGCCCGCCCGCGCGGGATGATCGTCACCTTGTGCACCGGATCGGTGTCCGGGATCATCGCCGCGACGATGGCATGGCCGCTTTCGTGGTAGGCGGTGTTGCGCCGCTCGCGATCGGGGATGATCATCGAGGCGCGCGGCTTGCCCATGAGCACCTTGTCCTTGGCGATCTCAAAATCCTCCATGTCGACCACCTTCTTGTCGGTACGCGCGGCCCCCAGGGCGGCCTCATTGACCAGATTGGCCAGATCCGCTCCGGAAAAACCGGGGGTGCCACGGGCGATCACCTCCGGATCGACCGATTCGGCCACCGGCACCTTCGCCATGTGGACGTTGAGGATCTGTGTGCGGCCGCGAATGTCCGGGTTGGGCACCGTCACCTGACGATCGAAGCGACCCGGACGCAGCAGGGCCGGATCAAGGACATCCGGGCGGTTGGTCGCCGCCACCAGGATCACCCCTTCAGTTGACTCGAAGCCGTCCATCTCCACGAGCAGCTGGTTGAGGGTCTGCTCGCGTTCGTCGTGTCCGCCGCCAAGCCCAGCGCCACGATGACGGCCAACGGCGTCAATTTCATCGATGAAGATGATGCACGGGGCGTTCTTCTTGCCCTGCTCGAACATGTCGCGCACGCGCGCGGCACCGACGCCGACGAACATCTCGACAAAATCCGAACCCGACAGGTTGAAGAAGGGGACGTTGGCCTCGCCGGCGATAGCGCGCGCAAGCAGGGTCTTGCCCGTGCCCGGCGGACCGATCAGCAGCACCCCCTTGGGGATCTTGCCACCCAGGCGCTGGAATTTTTGCGGATTTTTCAAAAATTCGATGATCTCTTCCAGCTCCTCCTTCGCCTCGTCGATGCCGGCGACATCGGCGAAGGTGACCTTGTTCTGCTTGTCCGACATCATCTTCGCCTTGGACTTGCCAAACGACATCGCCCCGCGTCCGCCCCCCGACTGCATCTGGCGCATGAAGAAAATCCACACGCCGATCAGGAGCAGCATCGGGAACCAGGAGATGAGGATGGTCAGCAGGATCGGCGTTTCATCGGGTGGTTTGGAGGTGATGGCGACGTTTTTGTCGCGCAGGCGGCGGATCAGGTCCGGATCCTCCGGCGTGTAGGTGGCAAAGTAGCCGCCGTCGGTGAACACCCCGATCAGGTTTTGGCCCTGGATCGTCACCTCGGTCACCCGCCCCTGATCCAGATGGGTCAGGAAGTCGGAATAGGGAATGTGGTGGTCGCGGTTCTTGGGCTGATTGAACAGATTGAACAGGATAATCAGCAGCAAGCCTATGACCAGCCACAGCGAGAGACTTTTGTAAAACCCGTTCAAAAAAACCTCCTGGTCGGCAACATCCATTCGGCCGTGCGCATGCACCACCTGGAATTGGAATAAGGCGCCACGGGCCGGTTTCTTTTCGTTCGGTCCCTCCACACGGTGCCCCGGCCAGGATAGGTATCTGTTACGGAAAATTCAATAGCGGGTAACGTGGGCTGTGGGGAGGGGGTGTGTCGGAGGTTGCGATGCGACGGGTTGAGATCAAAAGCAATAAGCCCGCAACTCGGCAGCCTGTGCCGGATGCGCGGCCACCGTCGCCGGATTGCCGTTGAGCATGGCATTGAGGATGGCGCACTGCTGAGGTTTTTCGGGTCCGGGTTCGCTGATGGCGGCACGAAAATGGCTCATCGCCGCCGGCAGGCCGTCGACGCTGGCCAGGCCGATGGCGAGCAGAAAATGCGCCCGCGCCTGTTGCATCGGGGTCAACCCCGAGGGCGATCGCAGGGCCTTTTCAAAGAAACCA
>PEAJ01000127.1 GCA_002753495.1 Magnetococcales bacterium HA3dbin3
CCCCCTTCCCATGGGCGATTTTCGCATGCTGTTCGCGAAAATCGCCCCCAGGGGGCTTATCCATTGCCTGACGATTTTTTGCGCTTCCCAGCAAAAATCGTCAGGCGGATTGCATGTTTTGCCGTGAAAGAGCGCTTTTATCGTCCGGAGTGGCGCACCGGCCACCGTGCCCGTCAGTTAATTTTCAAGTGCGATTGCCCTGGGTCGCGCGGAGCCCAGGTCGCGCGGAGCCCGGGTTGGTTGTGGCGTCGGAAATGGGGTCGAGCAACTGTTTTGGCGGTCAAGGGGTGATCCCAACTTGCATGCGACGCGAAAACGAGGCGGCGAGCAGGAGGTGACGAGACGGATACGTTTGTGTACGGCGCGGAGACAACAACGAGACCAACGAAGTTATCGCCGTGAATGCAAATTATTGGAATCAGACGCGATTGCCCCGTGAACGCAACCCCGGGGATGGACGGGAAACGAAGCGGGAGGCTAACCAGACGCGGCGGCCTCGCCACCTCGGGTGCCCGCCAACCCCTGCCGCAGCAAAAATGCAAGCTCATGCATGCGCGACGCCGAACGCTGAAAGGCAAAGGCCACCGGCCCGCTCGTGCAGAGTTGATCGAGCGGCGCGGTGCCAAAGATGCGCAAGGGGATGCGGCTTTCGTAGAGCAGGTCGATCAACACCACGAGTCGCATGGTGGCATCGGCACGCTCCGGCCCCAACACCGGAACCCCGGAGATGATGAGCGCCTTCGCCTGCCCGACCAGCTCCATGTATTCGATCACCCCGAGCGCCCGATCACACAGCGCATTGAAATCGAACCAGAATATTCGCTTGTGCACGCCGTTGGCGGCCACCTCCGTCCCCTGAAGATCGACGTGGAGTGGTTCGGCGGCAACCCCGGTCAGGGCGATAAAGAGGGCATCGGGGGCAGCGAGGGCGGCATCGGTATCGTCCCCTTCGTTGCCCTGACTGCGTCGCCAATCTGCCCCCTGCGAGAGGTTCACGGCACGGGTGTGATCGGTCAGGATCTTGATGAAGGGCATGAACCGACCCCGATTCATCCCCTCCTGATAGAGGTCCTCCGGTGGCCAGTTGCTGGTGGCACAGAGGGTGACGCCGCACTTGAACAACGCCTCGAGCAAACGCCCAAGCAGCATGGCATCGGCGATGTTGGTGACACAGAACTCGTCAAAACAGAGCAGGCGTGCCTCGGCGGCAATCTGACTGGCGATGAAGAGCATGAGATCGACACCAGGCGGCGGCCGGTTCTGATGCATCCGTTCCTGCAACTCGCGCATGAAGGGCTGAAAGTGAACGCGCCGCTTCGCCGTCACCTCGGTGGCATCGAAGATCAACTGCATGAGCATCGACTTGCCACGCCCGACCGAACCGAAGAGATAAAGCCCCCCCGGCACCGGCCGCTGATCGCCCATGCGCCACACCTCGACTCCGCGCCAGATGCCGCGCACCGCCGGCTGACGCAGCGCCGTGACCAGACCATCCAGGACAGGCAGAACGGCAAGCTGATCGGGATCGGGGCGCAGCTGCCCTTCCTCCAGAAGCTCATGGTAGAGACGACTGGGCAGCGGGAGAGTCTCTCTGGCGGCGGCAGGCGTCATCGGCGCAGGGGCGGCACCGGCCGTTGGCGACAACGCCGGCTCCGGTTGTCGTGGCGCGCCGGTGGCGGTCGACGGTGACGTGGCGTTCGCATTCCGGTTGCGCGCCCGCAAAAACAGCACGAGCACGATGACCAGGGCCACGGCCACCAGGAGCAGGATCAATGCGGTGGTGAGTATCGTTAATTTCATGGCGTCGCGGCGAAGAGGAGGTGTGGCCGTCACCCTGATTCAGGGTTTGTTTTCGCTCTCTTTTTGTTCCAGGTAGTGAAACCAGGCGGCGGTGGCCTGGGCGATGGCGTCGGGGTCCCAGACCGGGGCGGTGCGCCAATCCTCCAGGCGTTTGAGCATCCGCGCCACCCCTTCGGCAAAGGGGATTTGGGGTTCCCAGCCGAGCAGGGCGCGGATTTTTTGTGTGTCAGCGAAGGTGATGTCGGGCTCGCCGGGCCGCTTGGGCAGGTGGACCACCTCGTAGCAGCCGAGCAGCTCGACGAGACGATTGACGCTTTGGTGGGTGCCGCTGCCGACATTCATCGCCTCGCCGCTGTGTTCCGAGGCGGCGGCGGCGATGAAGGCGCGGGCAACGTCGGTGACGTAGGTAAAATCGCGACTCTGTGTGCCGTCGCCGACCACCGTCAGCGGCTTGTCGTTGAGCTTTTGTGCGAGAAACACCCCGAACACCGCCCCATAGGCGCCGGTGGTGCGTGAGCGCGGGCCGTAGACGTTGAACAGCCGCAGCGACAACGCCGGCAGGCGATAAACCCGCGCCCAGTGCAAAACCAGCTCCTCGCCCATGTGCTTGGTCAGGGCGTAAGGGTATTGGGCACGCGTCGGCGCGCTTTCCGGCGTTGGGTAGAGATCCGGGATGCCGTAGCAGGAAGAAGAGGCGGCATAGACCAGACGCTTGACCCCAGCAGCACGCGCGCCCTGCAAGAGGTTGAGTGTTCCCTGGACATTGACGGCAAAATAGCGTTCCGGCTGCTCGATTGACGGGACGATATCGGCGACACCGGCGAGGTGAAACACCCAATCCACCCCGGCCAGACAGGGCTCAAGCGCCGGCCGGTCGAGGATTGAGACCCGATGCACGGTCAAGCCTGGGTCGTTGGCAAACTCCCGCAGGTTTTCCGGACGACCGGTGGAAAAATCATCGACCAGGCGTACCGCATGTCCGGCGGCGAGAAGCATCTGGCAAAGGTGACTGCCGATGAAACCGGCACCCCCGGTGACCAGGGTGATCATGGAGCGGTTTCCTCCTTGGTGGCGGGATGGGAAGGCAGGAGGCGCCTGCCCAGGCGCAGCAGGTCATCGACGTAGGTGAAGACGACCGGGATCACCAGCAGTGAAAGAAAGGTTGAGGTGATCAGCCCGCCAATCACGACGATGGCCATGGGCGAGCGGAAGCTGGGTTCGGCGCCGATGCCGAGCGCCACCGGCAGCATGCCCGCCGCCATGGCGATGGTGGTCATGACGATGGGGCGTGCGCGTTTGCGACAGGCATCGAGCAGGGCCTCGATCCGTTCCAAACCCCGATCGCGCCGCGCCACGATAGCATACTCGACGAGCAGAATGGAATTTTTGGTCGTCACCCCCATCAACATCAGGATGCCGATCACCGAGGGCATGGAGAAGGCATTGTGGGTGAGCAGCAGCGACAGAAAGGCGCCGCCGAGCGACAGGGGCAGGGCGGCGAGGATGGTCGCCGGCTGCAAAAAATCGCGAAAGAGCAGCACAAGCACGATGTAGATGCAGAGCACGCCGATGATCATCGCCGTGCCGAAGCTCTGAAACAGCTCCATCATGCGCTGGGCATCGCCGTCGGCCGGGCGGTAGACCCCGGCCGGCAGATTGCGCATCGAGGGCATGGCGTTCACCTCGGCCAGGACATCGCCGATGATGCGTTGCCCGAGCTCGATATCGATCGTCACCCGGCGCATGCGATCCTGGCGTTCGATCTGGGTCGGACCACTGCCCATGGTGACGCTTGCGAAACTGCCGAGCAGCTGCACGCCGTTGCGACTGACCACCGGCATTTGGCGGATCGTTTCGAGGTCGTTGCGCGCGTCCAGGGCGAGGCGCACGCGGATTGGCACCTGACGTTGCGGCAGGTTGAGTTTGGGCAGCTGCACCATGTAATCGCCGGCGGTGGCGATACGCACCGCCTGTCCGACCTGCTCGCTTGTCACCCCTTGATCGGCCGCGCGCGTGAAGTCGGGTATGATGTGGATCTCCGGGCGTTCCAGGGTGGCGTTGGAGGTGAGGTTGCCGATTCCCTGCAAGGTGTGCAGATCGCGATTGACGGCGGTGAGGGCACCGGCGAGGGCGACGGGGTCATCGCTCGCCAGGGTGATCAGCAGCTTGCCCCCTGGTTCTGTCGCCACGGCGGTGACGCGGATGCCAGGCAGGGCGCGCAGGCGTTGCCGGATCTCCCCCTCGATCTGGGATTGTTTTTTACTGCGTTCGCGGCGGTCGACGAGGTTGATGGTCAAGGTGGCCTTGCGCACATCGCCGCTCGATCCGCCGCCGAGCGGCCCGCCGTCGACGTTGGCCGCGGCACCGACCACGGCGAACACGTGTGTCACCTCCGGCATGGCGCGCAAGGTGGCGATGGCGCGTTCGGTGATGGCCTGGGTGTCGGCGAGGGTGCTGCCGGGGGGGAGTTCGAGGATCAGCATCGTCTGGCCGCGATCGGCAACCGGAATGAACCCGGTTGGCAGCAGGGGGATCAACGACAGCGAGCCGACAAAGAAGATTGCCACCGCCAGCACGGTCAGGAAACGGTGCGCCATGCAGAAGCGGGCCCAGCGCAGGTAACGACGCATCAGGGGGCCGTCACTTATGTCGTGGTCGATCGGCCGGAGGATGTAGGCGGCCATCATCGGGGTCAGGAGTCGGGCCACCAGCAGCGAGGCGATGATGGCGCTGACGGCGGTGATGCCGAAGGAGCGAAAGAACAGGCCCGGAATCCCGCCCATGAAGGCAGTGGGCAGAAACACCGCGACCAGGGTCAGGGTGGTGGCGATCACCGCGAGGCCGATTTCGTCCGCCGCCTCCATCGCCGCCTGATAGGGTTTTTTGCCCATGCGCAGATGACGCACGATGTTTTCCACTTCGACGATCGCATCATCGACCAGAATGCCCACCACCAGGGCGAGGGCGAGCAGGGTCAGGGTATCAAGGCTGAAGCCGGCAAACTTCATGACGACGAAGGTGGGGATGATTGACAGCGGCAGGGCGGTCGCCGAGACGAAGGTTGATCGCCAGTCGCGCAAGAAAAGCCACACCACCACCACCGCCAGGAAGGCCCCTTCGTAGAGCAGCTCCATCGACCCTTTGTAGCTGTCCTTGACCCGGTCGATGGTGTTGTAGGCCTCGGTGATTTTGACTTGTGGGTGGGTGGCGGCGAAGTCGGCGAGGGCGCGGCGCACGTTCTTGTCCACCGTCACCTCGCTCCACCCCCTGGAGCGGGTGATGTCGAACCCGACCACCGGGCGGCCGTCGATCAAGGCGATGGCGCTGCGTTCGGCGATGCCGTCGGTGATGCTGGCAACCTCGCGCAGGGGAACGCGGCGTCCGTCGGCGAGGGGTATGTCCAATTCGGCGAGGTCGGCGATGGTTTCGGCGGCGGCCAGGGTGCGCACCACCTGCACCGCCCCGCCGATATCGCCGCGACCGCCGGAGGCATCCTTGCGCACCCGGCGCACGACGGTGGAGACATCGCTTGCCGTCACCCCGAGCGCGCGCATGCGCACCGGGTCGAGGTCGATGCGCATTTCGCGATCCACGCCGCCCAGGCGGTCAAACTTGCCGACCCCGGGCACTGCCAGCACCGCCTTGGCGACGTCGTTATCGACAAACCAGGAGAGGTCGGTCTCGTCCATGGTTGGGGATTCGACGCTGTAGGCGACGATCGTGCCGCCGCTGGTGGTCTTTTTCGACACCACCGGCGCGGTCAGGTCCTGGGGCAGTTCGGGGCGCACGCTGTCGACGGCGTTGCGCACCTCGTTGAGGGCGATCTCCGGGTCCTTGTCGATGGTGAACTGCACCATGATCAAGACCATGCCATCAGTGAGCGAGGCGTACATGTGTTCGATGCCGCTCAAAGTGGCCACGGCATCCTCGATTTTGCGCGCCACGTCTGTTTCCAGCTGCGCCGGTGCCGCCCCCTCCTGGGTGGCGACAATCGAGATCACCGGTACTTCGATGTCGGGAAAATTTTGAATCCCCAAGCTGCGAAAAGCGCCAAGACCAAGGAAGGTCAACAGGGCGAAGAGCAGGATCGCCGGTACCGGATCGCGGATCGACCAGGCGGAAAAGTTGATCACGGGGTGGCTCCGCTGCCGGTGGTGACGACGCGCACGCGGTCGCCATCGTGCAGGAAGGCGCCGCCGGAGACCACCACCTTCGCGGTGGGGGTGACGCCGCCGGTCACCTCGACCCGATCACCCTGTCTCCGTCCGGTCGTCACCTTGCGGATGGTGACGCCTTCATTGGCGTTCAGCTCGAAGAGATAGGCATTGCCGTCGCGCATGACTACAGCTGATTGTGGCACGGTCAGGGCGGTTGTTTCCCCGAGGTGTACCTCGCCTTGCGCAAACATGCCGGCGCGTGCTGGGGTGTCGGGGGGCAGATCGAAGTAGACCAGGCCGCGGCGGGTGTTGGCATCGATGGTTGGGGCGATCTGGCGGGCGGTGGCGGTGATCTCCTGGCCGCCTGAGAGGGTCAGGCGTGCCGGCATGCCGGTCCGCACCTGGGCAAGTTGTTCGGCGGTGAGTTCGGCGCGCCATTCGAGGCGTCCCTGGCGCAGCAGGTGAAACATGTCGCTGCCGATCGCGACGACCGCGCCCAGGGTGGCGGTGCGCGTGGCGATGATGCCATCGTCGGCGGCGATGATGCGGGTCTGGTGCAGGTGTACCTCCTCGACGCGCAGGGCAGCCTGGGCGGCGGCGAGTTCCGCCTTGACCGCTTTTTCCGTCAGCAGGTATTGGGTTGACTGCTGTTCGGACATGGCGTTGGACCCTTTCAGGCCACGCGCGCGGTCGGCGTTGCTGGTGGCCAGGGCGAGGTTGGCTTCCAGGCGGGCGACGTTGGCGCGCTGCTGGGCGAGTATCGCTTGCAGGGTGGCATCCGACAGGCGGGCAAGTTCTTGTCCACGCTTGACGACGCTGCCGACATCGACGGTCAGTGCCGTGATTGCCAGACCGCCGATCTCCGCCGCGACGATCGCCTCCTGCCAGGCGAAGATGCCGCCACCGACGCGCAAGGCTTGTGGCCACTGTTCTTGTCGTGGTGTGGTGATGGCCACGCTGAGCACCGGGTTGGCCACGGGGGGTGAAGGGGTGGCGGCGTCGAGGGGAGCGGGGTGGAGGAGGAAAATCCCGGCGGCGCCGGCGACGGCTGCCGCGAGGCGCGGGGGGAGGTTGATTTTTGCGCGCATGGGGGTTTGTTTCTCGTGATAAGCCAGAGCCGGGGGGGGTAAGTCTACTGTTTTTGTTCGGGTGCGACTCCCCTTGAAGGCC
>PEAJ01000128.1 GCA_002753495.1 Magnetococcales bacterium HA3dbin3
GCGGGGCGGGTGTTTCATCTTGCGCAGCGCCTCCTCCGAGGCCGGGCGCTGCCAGTGCCGGGTAAGGATGACCAGGCATTGCAACAGGGGATCATCCCAGGTCACGCGCCCCGGCGGCAGCTCCCAGTCTGGTGGCGGGGCGGGGGTCTCGGGGGCGACGGGAGGGTTGGAAGGGGCGGACATGCCGTGTTGGTCCCATTCTTGCCGCGTGGTTGGGGGTCTTGCGCGCCGGGGTTTAAGGTGGCACATGATGACCATCGCGGCAGGATAACGACAGGATGGTGATCTGTCGATCGCGCAAGGGAGTGCGGTGACGTTCGAGGCGGTCATGTTGGGCATCATTTTTCTGGCCATGGAGGATTTTCTCGAAACCAGCATCGGGGCGGGTGCCTGGGCGCGCGCCCAATCCATCGCCATGGTCGACAACAAGGAGTACGTCCCGGAGGTGGATTATCCAGACCAGGAGGCGATGACCCTTCTGCGCGCCGCTGCCCACCTGCTGGAGAGCGACCCGGATACCACCCTGGAACGCATGGGCCGACACATCGGCAGCGGTTTGGTGGAGATGGGGGTCTCCATGGGGTTGGTCGAGTCGCACTGGACGACGATGGACATCCTGGAGAACCTCCCCTTGATCCTGCAGGGGGCGGTGGAGTCGCAGAACCCGAATGTGGCACCGCCGGCGATCCGCACCCTGCGCCTGCGTCATGGCGAGACGGCGATTGTCTACTATTCCCAACGGCGCCTTTGTTCCCTGATGCGCGGGATCATCCAAGGCGTTGGCGACTACTTTGATGAACCCATTGTCCAGAAGGAACACTTGTGCATGAAAAGCGGCTCGCTGCTGTGCCGCTCCTCAGTGACCTTCAACGACCCGATGCTCATGCATTTTGTCGACGTGCCGCGCGAGTTCGAGATCTGCCGCCAGCGTGGTGATGAAATTTCTTTCTTCAATCAGTTCAAGGGGGTTCCCCTGACCGGCAAGGGCAAGGTCGAGGGGTTTTCCGAGAACGAGGCCCTGGTGCGGGTGATGCCGGCGCAGTTGCAGGCGATGCATCTGGAGGGGCGCACCTTCCTGTCGATGCCGCATCTGCCGATTGGTCTTGTCGCCCATGTACGCGATGTCTATCCGCATCTGGGGGTGGTGCGTCTGTTTCGCATCAGTCTGGCCGAGGGGTACTTTGGCCATCGCGTCTTCAATCGTGTTGCCCCCGCCGAACCTGTTACGACGCGCTTTGTTCTCGGTGGACGCGAATATGCCGCGCGCCTGCTCAACCTCTCCGCTGGTGGCGGATCGTTCTCCCTGCCCCTGGCGGCGGCGGTCGATGAGTTGTCGCTTTTCGATCCGGTTTGGGTGAGTTTCGTCCTGCCGCTCAAGTGGTTCTCGCAGGGGGATACCCTGGAACTTGGCCCGCAGGAACTTGAGGTATGGGGCAACCTGCTCAACGTCCAGGTACGCGACCAGGAACGCCTGGTGCGCGTCGTCTTTAACGATCTGACGCATCGGGACCTGGCGGTGATCAACGAATTTCTCAAGAGTCGCCAGCAGGAGGTTTTGCCGGAGATCCAGGCCCAGTCGTAGGGGGACTACGCCCGCCCGTGTCCACCGGATGCCGTGCGCGGGTCGTTACCCTTGGTCTGACATTTGCTAAAAAGCGGGAGGGAATGGACCGTGGGCGCGGTTGCTGTTGTCGCCTACGGTTGGTCGTGCCGTCTGGTTGCAGGCCGGATCGGATGAGGTTAGCGAGGGAGCCAGGGCCGTGTCGGGTGGTGGGTTGCAAGACAGAGAGCAACAGGAACGGGGTATTGGATCAAAAATCCTGGCGGCGCTCTACGTTGGCGGGGCTTACGGGTTGATCATCATCTCCCTCGTGCAAGTCCTCGTGCTCCTTTCCTGGTTGCGTCACTGAGTCCCTTCCCGTTTCCGCGTCAGGTGGCACCTTCGCTGGCCCTTGCTCGTTGTTTACCGTACCCAAGCGTGTCTGTCGTGTCGCTTGCGCGTCGTCGCTCCGTTGTCATCTCGATCCGAAATTGACGTGACCCGGTGGGGATGTTGTGTCTCCCCCGGCCTGCCTTGATCAGGGGGCAAGCAGGGCGCAGAGCGTTTCCAGACGCGGCACGGGCACGCCCAGGGCGTGGGCAATGCGCACGGCATTGCCGAGGATGGCCTCCACCTCCAGCGGACGCCCGGCCTCGCGATCAAGCAGCATGCTGGTCTTGTAGGGAAACATCGACCGGGTTTCGCGCAAATTTTTCTCGATCACGTCCGGAGGGAGCGGATGCCCGGCGGCCGCAGCCAGCATGACCACCTCCGCCATGACCGCCTCTGCCAGCCGCGCGAGCTCGGGCGAGGCCATAATCTGCTGCGTCGTCAGTCCGCCGGCCAGGACCGAGAGCGGATTGAAGGGGGCGTTCCAGACCAATTTACGCCAGCGGTCGGTGACGATCGACGCAGAGACCAGGCAAGAGACCCCCGCCCGATCAAACCAGGTTGCCAGGCGTGTTGCCGCCGCCGACTCCCCACGCGGATAGTGCCCGAGGGCCAGGCGACCGTAGCAGGTGTGCCGCAATACCCCCGGCGCGGTTCGGCTGACGCAGATGAAGGCGAGGGCGCTTAAGGTTTCGTTCTCCGGGAAGGCGGCGGCGACTGTCGATTCGATCTCGATACCGTTCTGGATGAGGACGATCGCCGTTTTCGGACCGACCACGGGCCGGATCAGGTCCGCGACAACGATTTCCGGCAGCACTTTCAGGCTGACGAGGATATAATCCGGGCAGCCGGCGTAGTCGGCGGGGTGGCGCAGAACTGGTTGGGGTTGGAAGTGAAAGTCGCCCTGTAGGCTCTCGATCCGGATGCCCTGTGCCTGGACGGTGGCAAAATCGGAGCGGCAAAGCGCGGCCACCTCCGCCCCCGCCTGTGCCAGTCGCCCGCCGTAGTAGCCGCCAATGGCCCCGGTGCCAATGACCAGTACCCGTGGTGGTGTTGGCGAGGGGGTCGGGGGGGAGCCGGAATCCGGGTGGGGCGTGCTCATGGTGTTTCCACTTTTCGTGTCGGGGGTGATGCACATGATGAAGAAAAATCAAGGCTGCATGCAACGGGTGGTCGTGTTGCTGGTGTTGATGGGGGTGAGCGGCCCGGTCGCGGCGGCGGACGCGGAGAAGGGCCGTGTTCTCCATGACAAGGCCTGCGCCGCTTGTCACGCTTCCAGATTCGGTGGGGACGCGAGCCGCATCTACACCCGCCCCGACCACAAGAAAAAGAGCAAACAGGAGGTGGCGGCGATGGTGGCCTTCTGTAGCCAGAATCTCGGCACGCAGTGGTTTGACGAGGAGGTGGCCGACGTGACGGAGTACCTTAACAAAAATTTCTACAAATACCCGTAGAGTCTTCCCCTTCCTCTGGCCGTTTGGATCGTACCTTTCGTGTCAGGTGGGGCTGGCGCTTCATGGTTCGTGTGCCGATAGCCTCCCCGGTTCCTGAGGAGGGGGGGGTGTCTTGAGTTTGCGCAGATCGGTCAGTAAACGCGGGAGATCATCCTGGATGATGCTCCACAAGATGTCGTCGTCAATGCCCAGGTAACCATGGATCAAACGGTTGCGGGTGGCGATGACCTGCCGCCACGGGACGGTTGGGGTAGCTTCTCGCATCGGCTGGGGAACGTGACTGGCAGCTTCGCCGATCAACTCCAGATTACGCACCGTGGCGTCGTAGATTAGGCCGCTGGCCACGAAACCCTCCCGGTCCAACCCCGCCGTGTAGGCCAGCGCCTTTTCGGCGAAGGCGATCATGTCGTCGAGATAGGGGTCCCACGCCCGCTGTGATGGACCCACTAGCGTCTCAGACACGAATCATCTCGCGCTCAATGAAGGGACGTAATTCTGGACGCAGCGCCTTTTCAGTGACCAGGTCTACTGGGAGTCCGAGCAAATCTTCCAGGTAGAACTGCACGCCAAAATAGCGTGCCGAAGTGGCGGGGCCAGCGAAGGCCACCAGGATGTCCACATCGCTTTCCTCCTGGGCTGTGTCTCGGGCCGTGGAGCCGAACAAGGCCAGATGGGTCACGCCAAATTCACGGCATAAGTGCTCCTTGTGTTGGATGAGGAGCTGCATCACTTGAGCACGCTGCATGGCCTTATCCCCCTTGTGGCACGATGATATGACAAGATGCGTCAGGGGAGTAAAGAGATTTCACAGCCCGAGCACCTCCTTGGCGAGCGGGATGGTCAGTGGGCGCTTCAGTTGCAGGGCGGCATGATCGAGCCGATCGATCGCCCGCGCCACCTCGGGCACGCGTCGTGGCAGGCGATGCACGAGAAACTTGACGAGCTCCGGCCCGATCCTGACCTGACGGTCGCTGACTATTTTAGTCAGGATGGCGGCGAGTTCTTCTTCGTCCGGGGGGTGTACCGCGAGGGTTGGTTCCGCCAGCAGCCGCGAGCGCAGATCGGCGCGGAGGGTTGGGAGGGTGTCAGGCCCTTCGCGACCGGCAAACAGCATGCGTGCCCCCGCTCCTTTCATGCCGTTGTAGAGGTAAAGAAGCGCCTCCTGCAGGGGTGCCGAAGGTGCAAGTTGCTCCAGGCCGTCCACCGCCACCAGGCGACAGCTGGCAAACCGGGCGAGAAATTCGCTGAAGGTGGCTTCGCTTAGGGCTTCCGGTCGATGCAGCGTCGGGTCATCTGGCATCTTACCGACCTGCACAAGCTGACGAGCAAGCCCGGCCAGGTCGAGATAGAGGGCAGCCTGAGCGCCGTGATCGTCACGCATCTGACGCACGGTCGCTTGCAGCAGGTGTGTCTTGCCGGTTCCCTCCTCGCCGTGCAGAACAAGGCCGGCGAGTGGCGGTAGATGAGCGATTCCCCGTCCCAGGGCGAGATCACGCACCGCTTCGACTGCCAACCGATTGCCAGCCCCGATTGCCAGGTTGGCCAGGGTGAAGACCGGATCCAGGGGCCATTCGAGCAGCAGTTGCCGGGGGCGGTCGGCGTCACCAGTCATGACGGTCGCTCCTGGGCAGTATTGTCGGCAAGCTTACGCGTCCAGGCAAAGACGTAGACCAAGCCGGAGACGCTTGTCGTCGCGGCGGTGATCCAGACAAACCCCGGCACCAGCCAGGTCAGAGAGCCATGCACCTGGGCGATCATGGTCAGCATCACCAGGACGATTTGCGCCGCGGTATTGACCTTGCTGATCCACAACGGCCGCATGCGCAAAGACCCGGTCATCAGCTGAAAAACTACCGCGCCGACCAAAATGATGACATCGCGCGTGATGACGGCCAGGGTGAGCAGCAACGGCATCTGTCCGAGATAGGTCAAGACGGTGAAGCCGGAAATCAGGAGCAGCTTATCGGCCAGGGGGTCGAGATAGCCGCCGAGCTCGGTCACCATGCCAAACCGCTTGGCGATGGCCCCATCCACGGCATCGGTGACCCCGGCGAGGGCAAAGAGCCAGACCGCGACATCCTCGCGACCATTCAACATCAGCCAAATGAACACCGGCACTGCAAAGATGCGCAGAAACGACAGTGCGTTCGGCAGGTTCATGGAATGCGAATCAGCAACTCGCCCTGGCCGCGCTCCGGCTGCGAACCCATGCGCCCCAGGGAGTCCAGAAGCTTCTCATCTTGCCCCTGGAAGTCAAGAACCAGCAAGGCATCCCTGGCGGTCAGGGCGGCGGTGCGCACGCTGGCCACGCCGGGAACCTTGCCCAGCTTTTTCAGAAAATCGGCATAGCCGGCGAGCTGACGCTCGTGGACGACGCGCAGCTGCACGACGTGGTTGAGCTCCGGCTTGACGGCGTGATCCTGGCTCCAGTTATCGAGGATCATCTCGACGAACTTGGCCGCCAGCGCGCCATCGAGACAGCTCTGTTGCCCCTCGCCGGCACCCGAGGGACCGCCGCACCCCTTGCGCACGCGCAGACGAATGCGGCGTTGTTCGCCGTTGGCATCGCTTTCGACCAGGGTGGCAATGGCCGCCGGCGGCGACCCCGGCGCCGCCTGCTCCGCGCTCTCCATGCCGTACCAGGCGGCCCAGATCTTTCGCGTGCCGTAGCGCTCTTCGGTCCAGTTCCACAGGGCCGGATCCTTGCTGCTGATGCGTTCCCAGGAGAGGTTGGTGATATCCTCGACATCCCCCAGGGGTTCGATGATGGTCACGCCGTAACGGGCGGCGGTCGCTTGCATGGTCTTGGCGAAGGATTGCCCGGGCTCGGAGAGGTGCCCGGCGCCAGATTCGTCGACCTGAGCCATCAGGAAGAGCGTCGCCGGGTAGGCATTTTCATTGTAGGTGAAGCCGGCGGCGTCAAACACCTTGCGCACGGCATCGCGCGCGAAGGTGACATCAACCACCATGTGCAGCCTGGTGTTGGCCCCTTCCGCGACCCGTTTCTCTGATTGCACCACCACGCGCTCCACCAGATTATCCAGGCCGGATTTGTACTCGCGCAACCGCTCAAGGTGGCGCTGTCGATCCGCGCTTGTCAGCATGCGCGTTTGCAATCCCAACCATGCCTGTTCCTTGGCCAGAGCCAACCCGATCGCCTGTGGATCCTGATTTTTTTCATCCTTCAGGGGCAGGGTGACCTCTACCCCCTTGACCAGGTAGACGCTCTCCGCCGCCGCCGTCGTGATCCACAGCGCGCAGAACGCCCATACAATCGACATCCAGCCGGGGTGTCGGAAAATGGCCATCATGGTCTCAAGCTGCTCCGAACAGTCGTGATCGTGAAGAGTTGACAAGAAGCGTTCCACATTCCCCCCCGGGTATAGTAACCTCCGCGCCGGGCATAGCAAAGGCAGAAAGGAATACCCTATCCATGACCGACTCCCCCGCGACGAGAGAGAAACCGGTGCCGCGTCCGGCCATGACCTATCGCGACGCCGGGGTCGACATCGACGCCGGCAATCGTCTGGTCGAGATGATTCGCGGCGCGGTGGCGAGCACCCGTCGCCCGGAGGTGGCCTCCGACCTCGGTGGTTATGGGGCCCTGTTTCGCCCGCAGTGGGGTCGGTTTCAGGATCCGCTGCTGGTCTCCACCACCGATGGCGTCGGCACCAAGCTCAAGTTGGCCTTTCTCCTCGGACGCCACGACAGCGTCGGCATC
>PEAJ01000129.1 GCA_002753495.1 Magnetococcales bacterium HA3dbin3
AACGGACAAGTCAACCTGGCGCATCGCCTCCCCGGCCAGCTGCGCAAGCTTGCCACCGGTGACGCCAAAATGGCTGAGAATGGGGACCCTCTCGCTTGCCGGCAGCGCGGCGACGTTGCGGATCAACAGCGACCCCTCCCGCTCGTTGGCAAGCAGCAGGATGGCTTGCGCCCCGGCGTCGAGCAATTTCTGGTAGGACTCGGTCAGGGATTTGTCACCCCAGTTGTACCAGCGCTCGGAAACGATATGGACATCAGGGTGGGTTTCGGCATACAGGCGCGCGGCGGCCTGGCCGCTGCGCCCCCAAGCGGTGTTGGGCAAAAGCAGTCCGAAGTGATCGGCCCCGCGCCGCATGGCATGCGCGATCATCGCCGACATCGCCCAGCCATCGCGCAGGGAGAGGCGAAAGACATAGCTGGGATGGTAGCCATTGTCGATGATCGGATCCCCGGCCGCCCAGGGGTCGAGCAGGGGAATCTTGAGCTGGTGGATGGTGGGCAGCTCCTCGATCACCACCGGCGAGAACTTGCCGCAAAATACCGCCACCAAATCCTCAACCTGCGCAAACTCCTTGATGTTTTGCACCCCGCGCGCGGGAACCGAACGATTATCCTTCTCCAGCAGTCGCAGCGGACGCCCACCGAGAAGGCCACCGGCGGTGTTGATCTCCTCGATTGCCACGCGCATGCCGGCGCGGATGGCATCGGCGGAGGTGCTGTTTTCGATCCCGAACTCGGCATCGAGGCCAACAAGGACCGGCGACCCTTCCGGAGATGCCAACAAAAGCTCCGGGCACGCGACGACCCCGACCAGCAGCAGCCAGCCCCATGTCGCAAGCCAGGCACCAGACCACGCCCGGCGTCGCGCCCTCCATGGTGTCAACATCGGTGTCATCGACGATCTTCTCCCTGTTTGTCTCTTATCCCCGGCAGCGGTGTTACCAACGACCCTCACCCACCTTTTGCGTGCCCCTCTGTCGTCTTTTGACCGGTTGCGGCCGTGCGCCAATCCCTGACCGAACCCAATTATTTTCAGATTTTGCAAAAATTGCAATTTAAATTTGCAAGTATTGCCTGATTTTCTTTTTATTTTTTCGTCTCCGGTTGTCGGCATCTCCGGATTGACGCCGGTTCCCCACGACTTGGCCTGGCTGCTGTTCGCGAGGGGCCTGGTTGCCGGCCTTGCTTCACCATCGGACTGCTTACCGGGTCATAAACAAGTTATTGCTTATCGACCGGTTATCCTGTATCGTTGTGCAAGATTTTCTGATTTTTCATAACTTTGTAATGCAACTTCCGTGGGTTGGACGACCAACGCCGCGTTTGTCTCGGGTAACGGCAGGAAATACCATGGATTCATTGCACGATGGAGACGTAAACGATACCTTCGTCACCACCTCCAAGGCGGCGCGTTTGCTCGGGGTTTCGCAGCGCACCATCCACTACTGGATGGATCGTGGGGTGATCAAATCCTGGAAGACAGTCGGCGGGCATTGTCGGATTCCGATGAGTTCGATCAACCGCCTGCTCGCGAAGCGGCGGGAGGAGCTGTCGGAGTCGGATGGATCGCAGCTGACCATTCTGCTCGTCGAGGATGACATCGAGCTGCGGACGATCGCCAGGGAAGTGATTGCCAACTGGGGGCTGCCGGTACGGCTGATCGTTGCCGAGGATGGGTTTGACGGGCTGATCCAGGCCGGGCTCAACAAGCCTGACGTGATCATCGCCGATTTGATGATGCCGGCGATGGACGGGTTTCAGATGATCCAGAAGCTCCAGGGCGCCCCGGAGCTGAACCATCCGCGCATCATTGTCGTCACCGGCATGGAGCCGGAGGCGGTGGCCGCGCAGGGCACGCTGCCGCCGGAGATCGACATCCTCTACAAGCCGACCCCTTATCCGCACTTAAAGGCGATGGTGCAGGAAGCACTCAAGCATCGCGGCTGAAGGCACGCCAGACGGGGACTTTTGTTCGCGCCCGGCTGTTGCCCGGCCCCTGGCGGCTGAAGGCGTGCCCGGGAGGGGATGCGTGGGGAACTCTTGCTCAAGGATGCTGCCGGGACAGAAAAGAGCTGGGCGGATTACGGAAGGCCCCATCTCGTGGAAGTTCCCGACCACTTGCGTATCCAGGTCCCACCGCTGCTGGCTGCTGCCGCGTCGCATGGCGAGGCATTGGGTATCCTGACAGCCGCGATTGGCCTTTCCAGTACAAACCCGACAAAAATCGTGGAAACTCCCGTCGAAAAAGTGGTTCTGCGGCGGGAGCTTTTGGAGCATGTGGTGGGAAAGCGGCCGGACGCAAGGGAGCAGTACGGTAACTTTCTCGTCCCCACCCTCCTTGACCCTTACGAAGTGTGGATCACCCCTTACGAAGGTGGGGGACGAACGCGATACATCGGGTTGTTTCAGGGGATGATCAATTTCCTGGTCGTGGCGCGAGCCAGCAAGGATGGGAGCATCTTTTGGAATTTCATCCGCTCCAACCCGAAAGTACATAAACCAGCAAAGAACCGGCAATATGTTGTTTGGTAAGTAAAAGGCGGGAGGATGATCCGGAAAACAGCCCCTGGAAACCGCAACCGGGATCTTTCGGCCGACTATCGGGTCCAGGCCCAGTCGGTTTCGCACTCCCGCCTTTCACTCACAGGGTATAAAATCCCCGCGACCATGGGAATCAAAATCGCGCGCGGCCGGAATGGTCTCGTCGCGCGCGCGCGTCGCAAGCCTCGTTGCCATCCTGATCTGAAATTGGAATCAAGCCGTTTCGGGGAGATCCCGGCACGGTGGATCGATCAAGTCAACACCGCCGAGCTGGAGTTGATCGAAACCTGGAGCGACAACATCCTTGATGCGCGATCGATCGAGGAGGTGTTCACCGGCCCGCCCGGTTGATCACCTGGTCAAAACAGAGGCTGCTTAAGACGGCCCCGACTTTCAATGTCGTGGGAAATGGTTTCCCGCGATCGTCGGGTAAGGGAAAAGTGCATGGAAGGCAACGCGGAAAAGAACCGATCCCAGTACGACACCACGCTCAAGGATCTCTTCACCCAACCGCCACAGCGTCTGCTACAGGCGATCATCGGGCGACAGGCCAAGCGCATGCTGCCGGTGGAGTTTGCCTCGACGCAAAAGCGCGTGCCGGATCTGCTCTTTTTGCTTGACGACGACACGATCTTTCATTTGGAATTGCAGGGCAGGCCGGAGAAGATGAACTGGCGCATGCTGATGTACTATGCGCTCATTCGTCAACGTTACCCCAAGCGCACCCTGTTTCAGCGGATCCTCTACGTCGGCGAGAGGCCCTGGCACGCGCAACCAGTCATCACCGAGCCCTGCCTGCGCTTTCACTACGAGGTCGTCGACATGCGCAGCGTCGACTGCCGAGAGTTGCTGGCCAGTCCGGTGCTGGAGGAGAACATCCTCGCCGTTCTGTGCCGGATGCCCGACCGACACAAGGGCGTCCACGATATTCTGTATCGCATCAGCGCGCTGCCGACCAAGGCCAGGGCTGATGCCTTGACCAAACTGCTTGTCCTCTCCAGGTTACGCAGACTGGAGTCCACCATCAAAACGGAGGCCGCGGAAATGGCTCTGACCTTCAACATTATGGAAAACGATGTTTTGCGGCCCATGTTTCTGGAGGCTCAAAAAGAAATCCGGCAAAAGGCGCAACGAGAAGAGGCCGCCACCATCCTGCTGCGGCAGATGCGTCGCCGTTTCGGGGAGATCCCGGCACAGTGGATCGACAAAGTCAACACCGCCGAGCTGGAGTTGATCGAAACCTGGAGCGATAACATCCTTGATGCGCGATCGATCGAGGAGGTGTTCACCGGCCCGCCCGGTTGATCATCCGGTCCGTGCGTGTCGCGGAACTGGAGTCGAGCGCATTCGCCGAAACGACCCCCAAGCCATCACCGGGATTTCGCCGCCTCGACGGTATTTTTCAGCAGCATGGCAATCGTCATCGGCCCCACGCCACCGGGAACCGGGGTGATCGCCGCGGCACGCTCGCGGGCGGAATCGAAATCAACATCGCCACAGAGCTGGCCATCCAGCGTGCGGTTCATGCCGACATCGATCACCACCGCCCCTTCTTTCAACCACGACCCGTGAATCAACCGTGCCTGCCCGACCGCTGCCACCAGAATGTCCGCCACACCGACCACCGCCGCCAGATCCGGCGTGCGTGAGTGGGCGACGGTCACCGTCGCATGCGCGGCCAGAAGCATCATCGCCACCGGCTTGCCGACGATGTTCGAGCGCCCCACCACCACCGCCCGTTTGCCCGCCGGATCAACGCCACTGCGCCGCAGCAACTCCATGACGCCCCAGGGGGTGCAGGGACGAAACGATGGGGTGCCGGTGGCCAGAAGCCCAACGTTGCAGGGATGAAAGCCATCGGCATCCTTGGCCGGAGAGATGCGCTCAAGGACAACCGAGCCACGAACCTGCCGTGGCAAGGGCAACTGCACCAGGATACCATGCACCGCCGGGTCGGCGTTGAGACGATCGATCAGGGCAAGCAGCGCCGTCTCGCTGGTATCGGCCGCCAGTTCGTGGGAGAAGGAGACAATCCCCACCTCGGCGCAGGCGCGCTTTTTGTTGCGCACATAAACCTGCGAGGCCGGGTCATCACCGACCAGAACCACCGCCAAACCCGGTCGAACCCCATGCGTGCGCTGCAATAACTCGACCTCCAGCCGCAGCTCGTCACGAATCTGCTGGGCAACCGCCTTGCCGTCGATGATCATGGCCATGGCATCAACCCTCTCAACCCCGCTGACGAAAGGCGCGGATCGTCAGCACCAGGAAGAGAATCCCGCCAATCACGGCCAGGGCCCCACCCAGGCCCGTGCAAGCCATGGCAAACTTCTCCGGCAGGGTTTTCAGGTGCTGCTCGGCCCCCGCGGTCTTGCGCTGAATGCCATAAACCCCGGCCAGGGCAAGACCGGCAACATGCAAAAGCGATCCGCCACCATAAAGGTAAAGCTGCCACGTCGACCAGGTTGCATCTGGCCGCCGCCAACCGAGATGCGGCAACAGGTGATAGGTCAACCCCATGTAGGCGAGGGTGATGGCGACAATCGACCCGTGATAATGCGAGGGGATGGTGACATTGACCCCCTGGATCAAATAGCCAATCACGCCACCCACGCCAAAAAGCAGCAAAGAGAGAAACATCGCCACGCGCTGCGGACGATGCTCGGGCCGCGTGACATCAAAATACACCACCCCGGCAAAGATCAGGGCGAACCCCACCGGCAGGGTGGCCAGACCATTGCCGAAACGCATCAGCTCGCTGTAGGCAATGCGATTGGCCACGCCATCGATGGGCGTAACGAGCAAGTGGATCGCAGGCACGGACAAAACCGGCAGAAAACCAAGCCCCAAGGCAAAGAAGGCCAGCCGTGGCCAGGGCCGGGGGAGAAATCCGGCCAACGTGGCAAGCCAAAGCCAAACCACGATCAACAGCTGCGTGTGCGTAAATTGCAAAACATGCCCGGCGCCCCAGAAGAGGATTTCATACCAGTTCTCCCGGAACTGCGCCTCCGCCGGGATGGGAACAGCCAGGCGCGTCCAAAGCCCGATCAGAGCGGCCAGCCAGGCGATGGCCATGCCGCTTTGCAGACCAAAACGCAAGGCGCGCCCGGCGACCGGCAACGCACCCGTCGCCGCCGGAATGCGGAGAAGCTGCCCGGCCATGAACAAAAAGCCGCCGATGAAAAGCCCCAATCCGACAAAAAAGGCCCCGTTCTCCAAAACCGGGACATAGTTGTTCATGAAGGGGGCATCAACCCCCAAAAATGGCGCGAAAGGGAGAATCAGGGCACCCAGCGTTGCGAGCCCCAGGCCGAAAAACCCCCGACCAACCCGCTCAGGCGGTATGACCAGGCTGCCGAGCAGGCCGGCAAAGGCAAGAAACCACACCAGAACCGACAGATCGACGTGAATGACCAGGGCGGTCTTGAAGGAGCCGGTCCAGGGGATCAGGTCGTGGATGACCGGGGTGCGCGCAAGGACCACCAGAATCACCACCAGCCCCGCGCCGACCAGCGACCAAAGGGCCAGAAGCAACCACCCCCTGGCCAGGGAACGCGCGCTTCCCTCCGGGGGTGGCAAGACGAACAAGCTGTCGGCGAGGGCGGCATCACCCTCGCCGACCACAGGCTCCGACGGCTCAGAAGTTTTCAAACTCATCATCCTTGTGCGACGCGTGCGGATCGTGCATGTCCAGGTCGACGCCGGAGCCTCCACCCGCCGCGCCTTTGCCACCGGTCACGGGCTTTCTCGCCGGCTTCTTGGCGCCCGGTTTGGCGTGGGTGAGCTGCAAGGGGGCGGCCGGTTTGCTCGCGGCCTTCTTCTTCGGCCTGGCACTGGCATGGCCCTCGCCAACGCGGAAGAAGCTGATCGCCTGCGCAAGAATCTCGGCCTGGGCGGAGAGCTCCTCGGAGGTGGCGGCCATCTCCTCGGAGGCACCGGCGTTTTGCTGGATGACCTGGTCGAGCTGCTGGATGGCGGTGTTGATCTGCTGCGCGCCCAGGGTCTGCTCCTGGCTCGACGAGGCGATCCCCTGCACGAGTTCGGCGGTCTTGCGAATGTCAGGCACCAGCTTGCTGATGATGCCACCGGCCTTCTCCGCCACCTGCACGCTGGTCGCCGACAGCTGGCTGATCTCGCCGGCGGCCATCTGGCTGCGTTCGGCAAGCTTGCGTACCTCGGCGGCGACCACCGCAAACCCCTTGCCGTGCTCGCCGGCGCGCGCAGCCTCAATGGCGGCGTTCAAGGCGAGCAGGTTGGTCTGCCGCGCGATCTCTTCGATAATGCTGATCTTGCTGGCAATCTCCTTCATCGCCGTCACCGCCTCGTTCACCGCGTTGCCCCCCTCCTCGGCATCCAAATGATCCCGA
>PEAJ01000130.1 GCA_002753495.1 Magnetococcales bacterium HA3dbin3
GGGACAGGGGGCTTTGCGCCCTGTAGTCGTTGGTCGCGTGGGCGTGGCGTTGGGCCTGGTTGGCGTTTGCGGTCTGGCCTTTTAGTTTTGGAGTGTGGCAGGGTTGTCATGACACCGGGGATTGGGTTGGCAGGGCCTATGTTGCGGAAGTATTGGAACAGGTTGTTGCAGGCTTGTGGCAGTCCGGTTGGGTCGGTTGCGCGTGGGCTGCTCTTTTTTGGATTGTTGGCGATGGTCGCGGGCTGCGCGGTCTCCTCGCTTGGGCCGGGGGTTGGTCAGGAGCCGGTCGTTGCCAGCGGCAGGGTCGCGGAGGCTGGCGATGTCGACCACTTTGCCGGCCAGCTGGAGAACGCCTCCCAGGACAAGGACGTTGCCTTCCAGTACCTCATGGGTTTCATGCATTTGCGGGAACACCGCTACAAGGAGGCCGAGGAGGCCTTCACCCGTGTGGCAGAGTTTGATCCCCGGACCGTTGAGGTACGCGAGATCGTTGCCCAGCTTGCGACGCAGCGCGGCGATCTGGAGAAGGCCACCCTTTATGCCCGGTCGGCCCTCGCCCTTGATCGGACGCGCGAAGGGACCCGCCTGCTGCTGGCATCGCTGCTGCGTACCCTGCAAAAGTTGCCAGAAGCGGCGGAACAGTACGAATTTTTGATTCAATCCAAGGAGAACTCGGACCAGGTTCGCCTGCTTTTGGCTCCCCTTTATGGTCTGATGAAAAATCCGGTCAAGGCGCGGCAGATCCTGGAGCCTCTTTTCAACAAGCCCGGCTTGGCTTGGCGCGCGCACCTGGCGATGGGACGGGTGCACATCGATCAGGACGACGATGCGAAGGCGCTTGCCGCGTTTCAAGAGGCAAGGCGTCTGGAACCAGACCAGATCGAGCCGGTCCTGGCCCTGGGCAGCCACCTGCAGAAGATGAACCGCCAGGCGGAGGCCGAGAAGATCTACCGCGACTATCTGTCAGGCAATCCGGGAAGCCGGGTGGTCCACACCCGTCTTGGCCGACTGATGCTGACGCTGGATAAGCGCCAAGAGGCCCTGGAGCAGTTTCAGGCGGTCACCCGTATCGCGCCCGAGAGCATTCAGGCACGGCTGACGACTGCACTGATTCTTCTTAGCCAGGGTGCGTTTCAGGAGGCCCTGAAAGAGCTGCGCATGGCCCAGGCCATTCAGCCGGACAACTCCGGCATCCTGTACTATCTGGGGCAGGCGCTGGAGGCGACACAGCAGCGGGACGAGGCCGCCAAGATTTTCGAGAAAATTCCGAAGGGTGAGCCTTTCTACATGGAGGCGCAGATTCGTCTCGCCTACCACGAGTCCACCAGCGGCAAGGGGGCGGCCGCCGTGGAGCGCGTTCATCGACTGGTCGGCGAGTTTGGCGACAAGAGCGAGGTGTTTCTGGCCGCCAGCGTGTTGCTGCTGCAAGAGAAGGATTATGCCGGCGTCGTGGAGATGGCAACCCGCGGCATCGTCATCGACCCTGCCCAGACCCGGCTCATCTTCAACCGGGCCATGGCCTACGACAAACTGAAACGCTGGGAGGAGGCGGAGAAGGACCTGCTCAATTACCTCGAGGTCAATCCCGAGGATGCGCAGGCGCTCAACTACCTGGGATACTCCTGGGCCGATCGCAACGAAAAGCTGGACAAGTCCTACGAGTATCTGCAGAAAGCGGTCAAGCTCGCCCCGGGCGATGGCTTCATCACCGACAGCCTGGGCTGGGTTCTCTTTCGTCTCAATCGCCTGCAGGAGGCGCTCTCGACCATGCGCGAGGCGGTGCGCCTGGAGCCCAAGGATCCGACCATCAACGAGCACTTAGGCGATGTTCTGCTGGCCAATGGTCAGGTCCAGGAGGCGCTGTTGGTGTGGCAGAAGGCGCTGGAGCTGGATGCCGACAATCACCTCCTGCGGGAAAAAATCCAGAAACATGCGCAAAAAGTTGCCGAGTAGCGACGGCCGCGACTGCGCGATCCAGGTTCGGCTTCCCGGGCGCAAGGGGGGGGCGCTCCTGTCGCTCTTCCTGCTGGGTGGCTGCCTCCTGCTCGTCTCCGGTTGTGCCCGTCCGCCCGGGGGGGGTGTCGACTCCGGAGTGACCTCGGGGATTGTCGCCCGCTACCGTGCCGATCAGGCGTTGCGTCGTTCCGGTGCCCTTGCCTCCGGTTGGCAGGCGGAAGGGGTGCTCGATCTGGATACGCCGAAAGCGGTGCGGCGTCATCGCATGACGTTGTGGGGCGAGGGGGTGGCGTGGGCGCGTCTGGTGTTGTTTGGCCCCTTTCACGATATTGCCGGGGAGCTCCAGCTGAGTCAGGAGTGGATCCGCCTCTCCGATCCGGGCAAGCGCGAGGTAGTCGAGGTGCCGGCGACGGCTGCGGGCATGCAGCATCTGACGGGGCTTGCCCTGCTGCCGGAGGCGTTGCTTGAATTGGTGCAGGGACGGGCCGAGGCATCGGCCAAGCCGGTCGCCGACGCCGACGGTACCGCCTACGCCGATACGACAGCCGGTGACCATTTGCAGATCGACCCGGCGACCGGACATCTGCTGGAGCGGCGCGGTCTGGCCCCGGATGGCACCCCCTATGTCGTACAGTATCGTTGGGGGGATGGGGTGCTTGATGGCATCGCTCTGCCGGAGGAGGTTCGCATTCGGCTTGGGGATGATGCCAGGTTCGTCATTCGTGTGCGTGCCTGGTCGCCCCATGACGGCAAAGCGGATCGCGCGACCGGTTTCGGTACGATTCCACGCGGTTTTGCCTTGCGGAGACCCCTGGGGTGACCCTCTTTCCATCGTTGACGCCGGTGACATTTTCGGCGCCGGCCAAGGTGAATCTTGGCTTGCGCGTTGTCGGGCGTCGGGTGGATGGGTACCACCTCCTGCGGTCGGTGATGACCTTTTTTCCTTGGTCCGACCGCCTGACGTTTACCCTCACCGACGATGCGCTGATTCGTCTTGAGTCCCGGCCGCCGGTCACGACCAGACCGGGGGAAAACCTGGTCTATCGTGCCGCCGAAAAACTGCAATATCTGGCGGGTGGTCGGCGGGGGGTGATCATCCGGCTGGAAAAATCGATTCCTGCCGCGGCTGGTTTGGGTGGAGGTTCCTCGGATGCCGCGACCACCCTGCTTGCGTTGAATCGCCTGTGGGGTCTCGAATTATCGGCAGAGGCGTTGTCGACGATGGGTCTGGCCATGGGTGCCGATATTCCCGTTTTCCTGGGGGGACACGCCGCGCTGGCCGAAGGGGTGGGGGAGCGGCTCACCCCTTTGCCGCATCTGCCGGTGGCACCACTGCTGGTGATACATCCGGGAGTTGCCCTTTCGACACGGCTGGTATTTGAACGCTTTGCCGGGCAATTGACAAATGACGAGTCGCCGATTAGCATTCCCGACGCTCGCCGGGGCGAGGGGCTGGTCCCTCTTCCGGGCAATGACCTGGAGCCGGTGGCGTTGGCATTGGCGCCGGTGATTGGTGAGGTGATGGAGGCGTTGCGACGAGCGGGTGCCGAGGCGGTGCGAATGTCCGGAAGTGGCGCAGCGGCCTTTGGGGTGTTTGCAACCCTGGAGGAGGTTGCCTCGGCCGCGGAAGAGATCGGAAGATGTTACCCTGGATGGCGGGTGGCGTCAGGGATGACCTTCAACGAGCACCCTTTTGCCGTTGAGTGGAAGAGTTGGTCGCGGGGTGTTTGAGGGGTCTTCGGTTGTGGTGCAGCGGGCTTTGCGTGTTGGGCCGTCGCCAAGCGGTAAGGCACCGGATTTTGATTCCGGCATTCCCAGGTTCAAATCCTGGCGGCCCAGCCACTCCCGAATTTGCCCAGTCAGCCGGTTTTTCTGGTGATTTTTTGCTTCTCTGACGGCATTGCCAGGCGCTGGTCCGCCCCTTGCCGCACCTGATCGTGTCCGTGGGTTGGCTATGTCTATTCAGAAGATGTGTCTCTTTTCGGGAACGGCCAATCCAGACCTGGCCGAGAAGATCGCCGGCTACCTGATGGTTCAGATCGGGGATGCCTCGGTGCGGAGGTTCTCTGACGGGGAGATCTTCGTGCAGATCAACGAAAACGTCCGCGGGCGGGATGTTTTCGTCATTCAGCCAGTTTCTGCGCCAGCGAATGATCACCTGATGGAGCTGCTGATCATGGTCGATGCCCTGCGCCGTGCCTCGGCCGGGCGCGTCACCACGGTCATTCCCTACTACGGCTATGCGCGCCAGGATCGCAAGGAGGCGGGACGAACCCCGATCACCGCCAAGCTGGTCGCCGACCTTCTGCACGCCGCCGGTGTGCAACGGGTCTTGACGATGGATTTGCACTCTGGCCAGATTCAGGGCTTTTTCAACATGCCGGTCGATAACATTTTCGCCACGCCGGTTTTACTGGGCGCGATCCGCGAACGTGGGGTGGAGAATGCGATCGTGGTTTCGCCGGATGTCGGCGGGGTGGTGCGCGCGCGCTCCTATGCCAAGCGTTTGAACCTGGAGCTGGCGATCATCGACAAGCGTCGTCCGGCGCCCAACATCGCCGAGATTCACCATATCATCGGCGATGTGGTGGGCAAGGAGTGCCTGATTGTTGATGACATGGTCGATACTGCCGGGACCCTGACCAAGGCCGCCAACGCCCTGGTCGACCACGGGGCGCGATCGGTGGTTTCGGTCTGCACGCACGCCGTGCTCTCTGGGCCGGCGGTAGAGCGGATCGAGGAGTCGCAGCTGACGGGTCTGCTCGTGACCGATACAATCAAGCTCTCCCCGCACGCGGCGGCCTGTGGCAAGATCAAGGTGGTGACGGTGTCCAATCTGCTCGGCGAGGCGATTCGCCGCATCTCCGACGAGGAGTCGGTCAGTTCGCTGTTCGTCTAGACAGTTTGCATTTTTCGGATCGGGGAAAATCCCGCCGCTTCTCGGCACCCCTGGAGGCCGGTGGTGGGTGAAAGGGGTCTCTTCCCGGTCTTTCACGCATGGGAAAGGGTTGAATGATGGCACAGATGAAGGCTTTCGCAAGAAGCGGGACCGGCAAGGGGGTGGCCCGCAAGTTGCGGCGGGAGGGTAAGGTTCCGGCGGTTGTTTATGGCTCCGGTCAGGAGAACATCAACATCTCTCTGGAGCGCAAGGAGTGGAACATGCTCGTGGAGGCCGAGGGTCGGGCCCTGCGCACCCACCCGCAGCACCTGATGTTGGAAGATGGTCGACGCGTTGCCGTGCTCGTGCGCAGTTTGCAGCGGCATCCGGTTTCAAGTCAGACCGAGCATGTCGATTTTCTGCGCTTTGATCCGATGCGGCGCATCGACATCATGGTGCCGGTGGTGATCAAGGGTGACACCGAATCTCCGGGTGTCAAGCGGGGTGGCATGGTGCAGACCATTCAGCGCGAGTTGCACGTGCAGTGTCGTGCCGATCACATCCCGGAGTGGATCGAGGTGTCGGTGGCCGGACTTGATATCGGCGAGTCGGTGCACATCCAGGATATCAAGCTTCCGGATGGGGTTGAGGTGCACGCTGAGGATAACTTCACGGTTGCTGCCGTCGTTGGTGTGCAGGCGGAGGAGGTTGATACCACTGCGCCTGCCGAAGGGGAGACGACCATCACCACCGCCGTGGAAGGCGACAAGGCGTAAGGATCCCTCGCGAGCGGGATCGCCTTTCTCCCCATGCGCCTTCTGGTTGGATTGGGCAACCCCGGTGAGCGCTACCGCGCGACCCGCCACAATCTCGGGTGGGATGCGGTGCTGCATCTCGCCCGGTGCTTCGACTTGAGGAGCGACGGCAATCGGTTTCGTGGGCTTTTCGGAGGGGGACAGGTTGCCGGCGAGCGGCTTTTTTGGCTGCTGCCGGAGACCTACATGAACCTCTCGGGCGAAGCCGTGGGCGAGGCGGCACGGTTCTACAAGCTTTTGCCGGAGGAGGTTGTTGTCTTTCACGACGACATGGACCTCCCCCTGGGCAAGGTGCGCATGAAGGTTGGCGGCGGCAATGCCGGGCACAACGGGCTTAGGTCGGTGCAGCAGATCCTGGGCACCCCCAGCTTTGTGCGGATTCGTCTTGGTGTTGGCCGACCGGCAGCAGGCATGGATCCAGTGCGGTTTGTTCTTGAGGCGTTCACCACGGAGGAACGCAAGGTTGTCGATGGGCTTCTCGACGCGCTGCCGGGGGCTCTGCCCGCGATCCTGCGTGGTGACCTGCCTGGGGCGATGAATCGACTCGTCAACCCCCCGGCGAAATCAGCCGATTCGGTGTGAGGTACTCATGGCCTTGAAATGTGGTATCGTCGGTCTGCCAAACGTCGGTAAGTCGACTATTTTCAATGCGCTGACCGCAGCCGGCGCGGCGATGGCCAATTATCCGTTCTGCACGATCGAGCCGAACGTTGGCGTGGTGGCGGTTCCAGATCGACGGCTGGAGGCGTTGACCGCCCTGATCAAGCCCAAGGCGACGTTACCGACGACCATGGAGTTTGTCGATATCGCCGGTCTGGTCAAGGGGGCGAGTCGCGGCGAGGGGTTGGGCAATCAGTTTCTCGGGCACATCCGCCAGGTGGATGCGGTGGCGCATGTCGTGCGCTGCTTCGAGGATCCGGACATCACACACGTGCATGATCGGGTGGATCCCGCCTCGGATATCCAGATCATCGAAACCGAACTCATGCTCGCCGATTTGGAGGCGGTGCGGCGTCGATTGGACAACGTCGGCAAAAAGGCGCGCTCGGGCGAGAAAGAGGCCCTGTTGTTGACGGCGGTATGCGAGAAGGTTGCCGTGGGTCTCGATGCCGGGGTGCCGGTGCGGCGGCAGGGGCTTTCACCCGAGGAGTCGGCGGCGGCACGCGAACTGTTTCTGCTCGCGGGCAAGCGCGTTCTTTTCGTCTGCAA
>PEAJ01000131.1 GCA_002753495.1 Magnetococcales bacterium HA3dbin3
CGATAAGGACCATGAACAATCCACCACCTAAAGCCAGGGCCACAGGTTCGATGATCTTGCCGATATTGGCGACGATCAGTTCGAGCTTGACCCGGTAATCCTCGGCGACATACTTCAGCTGGTCGGAGAGGGTACCGCTCTGCTCGCCGACGCCAATCATGCGCACAACAAAACTTGGGAAGATGTTGGCCCCCTGGAATGAATCCTTCAGGCCCGTACCCTGGACAAGCTGCGACCGCACTTGCAACAACTTCTCCTTGTAGACCTCGTTCTTGAGATTCTGCCCCATTGTGTCAAGACTCTTGAAGATGTCGACACCGGATTGCAACATCAGGCTCAGGTACTCGGTGATGAACGCCAGGTTGAAGGCCTGGATAATCAATTTCAGGACCGGCATGCGCAACCAAAGGCCGTGGAAAAATCTTCGGCTTGGCTGGTGCAGCTTATTCAGTAGTTTGAGAAGCCTGTAGACAACGAAGACCGTGAGCAGGATATAGACAAGATACTTCTGCAAGAAATCAGAAGCGTTCATGACCACCACGGTGAACCATGGCAGTTTCAATTCGGCGGATCTGAAGAGGTCCTTCAGGATTGGGGCGACCACCACCAGCCAGAAGGCGACGGCCGCGAAGATCGCCGTGAACATGAAGGCGGGGTAGATCAGGGCCGACTTGGTATCCTTGACGATGCGATCGACGCGCTTGACGTGCTCGCCGGCATCCTTGAGCGTGCGGTCGAGATTACCGCTCTCTTCGCCAAGTCTGACCAGGAAGATCATCGAGCCCGGAAAGTGTTCCGGGTAGGACTTGACAGCCTCCGCCAGACTGACGCCGCCCTCGATGCGCATGACCACCTCCCGACCAAGGCGCGCCAGGGTCGGGTTGTCATGATCGGCCATGGCATCCCTAAGCGCCGTGAGCAGGGGAATACCGGCGCTCAGCATGACCGCGACGTTGCTCAAGGATTCGGCCAACTCCGCCTTCGTGACCGGCTGGGCAAACATCCCACCCAGAAAGTTGATCGCCCCGGTGAGAAAGGGTGGAACGACCTCGGCGAAAAGGACCGTGTTGCCATCCTTTTCCAGGTAGGTCATGGCCGAGATGGGGTTTTGGAACGGCAGCTCGACAAACCCGCCCTTGATTCGACCATCCTTGCCGATCAACTTGTAGCGAAAATATGCCATGGAGCTTCTTCCTCAGTATCCCAAAACCCGAATGACCTCGCTGACAGAGATATCCCCCCGTTTGAGCTTGGTGCGGGCGTTGTCCACGATTTCCAAAAAGCCCGTCGCCTTGGCCGTCTTGAGCAGGTCGTCGAGGTGGTCGTCGCGGGCGATCTGTGTCGCCAGGGCTTTGTTGATGCGCAGCACCTCGTAGACCAGGGTTCGTCCAAGAAAACCCGAACCAAAGCAGGTCGGACAACCCTTACCCCGGTAGAGCACCTTGATCGTGGGATCGTTGATGTATTCGAGTTCTTCGTCGGTGGGCGTGTACCCTTCGCGGCAATTGTTGCAGATGCGGCGCACCAGGCGTTGGCTCACCACCCCGACCAGCGAGTCGGCCACCATGAACGGCGGAATACCAAGGGAACGCAAACGTGGGAGGGCACCAAAGGCGGTGTTCGTATGCAGCGTCGAGAGCACAAGATGGCCCGTTTCCGAGGCGGAGATGGCGGTTTCGGCCGTCTCCTTGTCGCGGATTTCGCCGACCAGGATGACATCCGGGTCATGGCGCAGGAAGTGACGAATGGCGGAGGCGAAGGTGTAGCCAGCCTTGACGTTAATCTGCGTCTGCCGCACCAGGGGGATGCGATACTCGATCGGGTTTTCGACAGTGATGACGTTTTTTTCCGTGAGGTTGAGCGCGCGCACGGCGGCGTAGAGGGTGGTTGTCTTTCCTGACCCGGTGGGGCCGGTCAGCAGGACGATACCAAAGGGCTCGTTGAAGATTTGCCGCAGCTGGGCAATATCGTCAGGTTCAAAGCCCAGCTGGGTCATGCTCATGAAGTCGCTGCGCATCGGCAGAAGACGCATGACGATGTTTTCACCGAAGGGGCAGACGGTGGACGAGACGCGGAAGTCGTAGCGGCTGTTGAGAATGGTCTCGGAGAAGCTGCCGTCCTGGGGAAGGCGCTGCTCGGCGATATCCATATCCGCGCGCATTTTGATCGTCGAGATCAACCGCTTCATGTTGAGGGGCATGGAGAACATGGAGCGCATGACACCGTCGACACGGAACGCGACGTTGATGGTCCGATCCATGGGCCGGATGTGAATGTCGGACGCGCGCAGCTTGACCGCCAACTGGAACAGGTTGCTGATGAAGGGGTCAAGCGACCGTACATCGTCGACGTCGGCAGCCAGCAACTGCAGCTCCCTTTGCAGCAGCTTTTCGACCGGGTTCTCCAGGAAGTAGTAGTAGTACTGGACGGCGTTGCGAATTTTGTTCTTTTCCCCCTGGCGGAAACGCGGGCGCAAGCCGGTGTGCCGGGTGATTAATTTCTCCAGCTGTCCGACATCGTCGTTGGCCGAGACAACCTGAAGCTCCCCACCGGCGTGGCTCAAGGGCAGGAAGTGGTGCAGTTCGCACAGGTTCTGGTTGAACAGGCGCAGCGTATCCTCGTTGGGAATGACGCGGTCAACATCGACGTACTCGCGTCTTTCCTGTTCGGCGATGGTGGTGGCGATGTCAAACTGAGAGACGAAGCCCAGCCGCTCAAGGATTTCACCGACCTTCTCCTTGGTGATTTTTTGGTCCTGGAGTGCCAGCTCGATGTGATCTTGCGTGATGAGTTGCTTTTCCTTGAGCAACTCCCCCATTGGTTTTCTCTGCACACCCTCTGCCATGGCTACCTTCCTCTTTCAGTCGACTTCCAGAACCCGGGAGAGTCTTGTTCGAGAGCTATCCTCGCCCATCGGTGCGTGCCATCCCGGGGTGGAACTCCAGGATGAGCCTCTCCTGTTTAAAATAGCGCGCCAAATCCTTGGAAAGGGTTTCGGCCTGGTCGCGACTGGCGACGGGACCCACCCGGACCGCCGTCCACCTCTTGTCACCCTCCCGGGAACGGACCGGCGAGCCAAAGGCGTTAAACCCCTTATCTTTCAAATGTTTTATCACATCATCCGGGTCAACCCCCTCGTCGAGGCTGGCCACCTGTACCACCCACTGCATCTCCTCGCCTCGTGTCGCATCGGCACCGGCCGCGGGGCGAGGCGGAGGGCTGGGGATGCGCCGGGGCTTCGTGTCGGAATCCCCTTTCTCCTCGGTGCCGCGCGGACCGGACGCCGACGTTGTCGGCACGGCAACACGCGACGGGTGCGTCAGCAGGAACAGGGTGGCCGAATCAGGGCGTCCGGTCAACGGAATACCCGCCATTTTTTGGAAACGGGCCAGGGCTGAAAGGGTATATTTGCCAACCATCCCGTCCACGGGCGCGGTGTAGATCCCTTTGGCGGCCAGAGCCTCCTGCAATTTGCGCACTTCCTCACCGGTTTGTCCGAAATAGACGACATCCATCCAGAAGGGGGGCTTCCAGAAGAGCAGATGGCGCGAACCGCTACCGTCGGAGGCATGGGCGGCAAACAGACCCGCCGGGTCTGCCTCGGGCGGTGGTTGATCGAGCTGCACCAGCCGATAGCCCGAATCACGGGCAATCCGCTGTGCAATCGGCTCCAATGCGCCATCTTTCAGCGCACGCGCAAAGGGGGCGGCAAACGACTCCAACCCGTAGTGCGCCAGAAACCGGAGCATCTCCGGTGGCGGGGGAGGAGCAGGCACCGGGGCCGAGCCATCCCCCGAGGCTTGCAACCGCCCCGGCAGCTCGTCAACCATGAGCTGAGTGAACCGCGCCTGCTCCTGCATGGCGGCGATCTGTCGGCGCGCGCCCAGGGCTTCGTTTTCGGCGTAATCCCTGGCCTTTTGCAACTCCAGAAGCTGGTTCTGGGCCTGGTCGCCGGTCAGGTTGGTTTGCTTTTTCTGATACTCTTTTTGCAGCTCCTCGGCACGTTGCTGCGCAGACTCAGCCTTGGCCAGGGCCTTTTCGACCTCCGTGCGCAGACCGAGTGCGTCCGTCTCAGCCTTCTTGCGAACCTTGTCAAGTTCGTTCAGGCGTTTCTCGTACATGTCGCGGCCGGCATCCCTGGTTGTTCCCCCGGCGGCGGCAAGCGATTGCCGAAACTCGGTAAGCATGGCCCCAGCGCGTTTTTCGGAGTCGGCAATCCTGGCCTCGGCCTCGGCGCGGGCAGCGCGTGCATCCTCCAGGAACCTCCGGCGCTCCTTTTGCCAGGCGCTTTCGCGTTCGGCAAGCTCCTGCTTGATCTTGGTGACAACGACCTGCGCATTTTTCTTGACATCCTCAACCTGGGCCAGGGCCTGCGCGGCTTCGGCACGGGCCTTGTTGGCCTCGGCCTCGGCCTTTTCACGCAACTCTTTGGCTTGGTTAAGTTTCTCTTCGCGGTCACGATTTTGTTTGGCCAGCTCGGCGGTCTCCTTGGTGCGGGCCTCGGCCTCGGCGCGGGCCTGGGCCTCCTGCTTGCGTGCCTCGGCCGTTTCCGCTTGCGCCTTCTCCTGGTCGGCAAAGGCCTGAGACAAGGCCTTGGTCTGCTCCTGGATCGCCGCCTTGATGCGAATCAGCTCCTCCTGGGCACGCGCCCCCTCCTGTTCCCCCCTTTGTCGCGCTGCCGCGGATTGCCGCAACAGCTCTTCCTGGCGTCTCGACTCTTCCGTGGCGGCGGCGATGGTCTTTTCGGCCTGGGAAAGCTTGCCCTCCGCCTCCTCGCGCATCTTGCGCGCCTGGGCCAAACCTTCCTGCAAAAGTTGTCCTTCCTTGCCGTCCTTGTTTTGGGCGACCCGGGTCAGGGCCTGCGCCTCGCGAATCTGCGCCTGAGAGACCTCCAGGCGCGCCCGCTCCTGGGTCTGGCGTGCTTGGGCAATCTCCGTGCGCGCCGCTTCCTGGGCAGCTTGGGCCTTGACCTCTTCCGCATGTGCCTTTTCCTGGGCGGCGCGCGCCTTGGCCGCTTCCACCTCGGCACTGCGTTGCATGGCCTTGGCCTTGGCAAGTTCCGCGGAAACGGCGCCGCTGCCACTGACCAGGCTTGTCAACAACCCCGGATGCAACACGATCCACGCCGCCCCGGCGGCAACGACAACACCACTTCCTCCCCAGGCCAACCAACGTTTCCAGGGCCAACGCGGCATGCCAAATCCGACTTCCGCGGCCACCTCCAGCAGCAATCGCCGGCTGATGCGATGGGTGTTGTAGGCGAACAAGCCGTACAAGCAACGATCCATCAAGTTGTTGATGCGACGTGGGTTACCACCGGTGAGGGCGTGCATGATCCTGAAGATGCGATCCGAAATCTGCACGCCCCCCTGGGAGCCGGCTGTACTGAGCTTGAAGTAGACATACTGCTTCAGCTCCTCCTGGCTCAAGGGGAGCACCTCCGCATGGATGACGACGCGGCTTTTGAGTTGCCGCATTTCGTGCGTATTCAGCTTGTCGATGAGCTCGGGCTGACCGACGAGGAGGATTTGCACCAGCTTCTCGGCGTTGGTCTCCAGGTTGGAGATCATCCGGATCAGCTCCAGACTTTCCGTCGAGAGATTTTGGGCGTCGTCGATGATGATGGCGCAGTTTTTACCGCTGGCGTAGCGGTCAATCAGGAAGCGGTTCAGGGCCTCAAGGCGGGCTTGCAGGGAGGGCTCTTCGCAGGCGATGCCAAAATCGCGCACCACCTCGTTAAGCAGATCCGACCCCTGCAAAAACGTGTTGAACACCAGCGCCGACTCGACCCCTTCGCCATCGAGGAGGCGCAGGATGCGTTGGCTGATGGTGGTCTTGCCCAGACCGACTTCGCCGGTAATGACCAAGAAGCCCTTGCGCGTGAAGATGCTGTGCAGGATCTCCGCAATCAGGGCGTCGATGCGCGAGGGCAGAAAGAAGTACTCATTGTCCGGAGAAACCGGAAACGGATTGCGCTTCAAACCGAGAAAGTCCAGGAAGGCCTCTTTTTGCGCAACCATCTCTCTCTCTTATCCTCCCGCGTTCCTCCCGCGTTTCCCCTGTATCCTCTCATGCCCCCCTGCCGGCAGCGCACACCCACGCGCACACCCAGGCACCCACGCCACCGAGGCCATGCCCCACGAGGAAAGCGATCAACGCGCAACAGGCCCCGCCGGGGCGACAAGGGGCACCCCGCCAGGGTGGCGGAGACCCCTCCCCCGCCACATTCACCGGGTGGAGTTTCAGTTCAAGTACTGCCGAAGATCGCGCAACTGCCGATCGTTCGGAAAGCGCCGCAACAGATCCTTCAAACGCTCCTGAGCCAGATCACCCCGATTTGTCTTCATCTCGACGATAACCATATTCTTGGCAGCATCGAGGTCATCTCTCCGGGTCTTCAAAACCTCTTCGAGCAGGCTCCCGGCTTGCGCATATTTACCCTCGCGCATGTAAACATAGGCTTGCATCTTCATGACGTAGGCGTTATGCCCACCCTTCATCGTTGCCAGTTTGCTGAGGCTCGCATCAGCCTGCTGGGCATCGCCGCTGGCCAGAGCCTTCCTGGCAGTGGCGGCAGCCTGGGCCATCGCCATGGTCTTCTTTCTGACCGCCTCGGCGGCATCGTCACCCTGTGGGTAATCGCCCGTTCCCGCAGGCGATCCGGCCACAGCCTCTCCCTTGCCCTTTTTGGCATTGGCATTTCCGCCGGAAGAACTGCCACCGCGGCTGGTCGTGCGCTTGCCACCGGAAGAGGCGGACGCCTCGCTCGCGGCCTCGGCCGGCGAGTCAGCACTTTTCGCACCTGAAGAGCCCGCATCCGCGATCTGGGCTGCTCCGCTTTTGGGGGGGCTGTTCA
>PEAJ01000132.1 GCA_002753495.1 Magnetococcales bacterium HA3dbin3
TCCTGGGAACCTTGGAAGAACGCTACGCCGTCGCCTATCTCCTCAATCCGCTCCTTTCGGTACGAGACCTCAACCAGGTTCTGGCCACGGAGTTTGGGGTTGAGGCTGAACCGGGGATGGGATTCCAGATGCTCCTGAGTCGTATCCTGGAAAGGTTGATGCTCCTGGGCGAGGAGGGAAAGAAGGCCCTGATTCTCGTCGACGAGGCGCAATCGGTGCCGGATTCCACGCTTGAGGCGTTGCGCCTCATGACCAACCTGGAGACGGAAAAAGAGAAGGTCGTGCAGGTGGTCCTGCTCGGCCAGCTGGAACTGGACCAGCGTCTGGAACAGCCGGAAGTGCGCGCCCTGAAGCAGCGGATTGCCACCTCCTGTCACCTCAGGCCGATGGATTTTGATCGATTGCAGGGTTACGTCCGGCACCGTTTGCAGGCCGCCGGCGGTGACAAGCGGGAGATATTCACCCCGGGTGCGCTGGAGTTGCTGTTTCGCGGCAGCCGCGGTTCGCCACGCCTGGTGCATATTCTGGCCAACAAGGCCCTTGGGTTGGCGGCGGAAGGCAAGGAGTCGGGCGTCACCGCCAGGCACATGCGCCGCGCCATCCAGGATACCGAGGGAGTTTCGACGGTAACGCCGCGCGTTCGACTCTTCTTCGGAATGTTGCTCAGGTGGCTGCATGATTTGAGATTGCCACGGTTTCCCTGGATCCTGCGTCGCCGGGGGGCCCTGAACGCGGGATGATCTCCCCAGCGAGCGGCCCGCGGCTTGCAGCACTCTGGGGAGTTGGACACGGGATGGTTTCCCTATCGGGCATGGAGAGCGAAAAGTGAGTCTGATTCATCAGCTGTTGCGCGACTTTGAAAAGATCCGTCGCGCCTCGGGGCAGGCCCTGGGCGGAGTCGGGGTTGGCGAGGCGTTGAAGGTTCCAGCTGAAATGGTGACGGCGCCCGGTCGCCAGCGGCTCTTGTGGCTGGCGGGCGGCATGGCCCTGGCCACGGCATTCGCGATAACGCCATGGATTTGGCATAGTCACGGAACCGCCTCGCCGCGACCGTCGGCGCAGGAGGTGAGATACGATACCTCGGGTTCCGGGAAGGGACAGCGGGAGCGCCTGCGTTCAGCCGCGGGGGAGGGTACGACCGCTGCCAGCCCTCAACGCGGGGTGGCGACCGATGAGGAGGCCCCGCTGGATGGCTCGCCCTCTCCCTCCCTGGAGGTGGATCCGGCGGCCGCCGATCGCAACCTTGACACCCGCGCCGACGAGGTTGGTAACTCCTTCTCCGGGGAACGTTCGTCGGGTGCGACGGATGAATCAACCGCAAGCAGTCAGGGCAGGAATTTGCCAGCACCGTACATGGTGCAGCTGGGCATTTTTTCAACCGCCGACGAGGCGATGCATTTCCAGGCAGGGTTGCCGGTGAAGGTTCGGGGGGCCAGTCGGATCGTGCCGGTGCATGACTTCCTGAACCGTCCGATGTTTGCCGTGCGTTCGGGACCCTTCAAGAATCGGGAGGCGGCGGCGTCTGCTTCCGGAGGTTATGCCGCGCAAGGAGTGAACGGCTCGTTCGTCGCCCAGGCGGTAGAGGAGTTGCCTCTGGTGCAGATGGATGGCAAGGTCGGCAAGAGGTCAGAGGAGGTTCTGCCGCCAGTGATCTCCTCCGGGCAACAGGCGTCCGGCGCTGTCGCCACGAACGAAAGGGAGACACCCAACCGCGCGGATGGCGTCAAAGCCTTCTTCCTGTACACCATTCAGGCCGGTTCCTTCCGCGAGGGGAGACTGGCCGAGGCGATGGTCGCCCAGCTGCGGGAAAAGGGGATGTTTCCCTACATCCTGAGGCTGCGCAGCGTCGACAACACCCTCTGGCACAGCGTCTGTTTCGGTTTGTTCACGGACATGGAGGTGGCCAAACAGGCCCAGCGGCAGTTCAAGGGTGGGGATCTTGGCAAGGCTTATGTCTTGCCGGTCGAGTCCCGCTCCTTCATCAAGTTCATCGCCCGCCGCAACGACGGGACCACGGTCTCGGCATCCCTGGAAAAAGATCTTCCCGCCGATTCGGCGGCCGGCGACAAGGATGAGGCGAAGGCCAAAACCCAATCCAAGGCACGAGTCAAAGCCAAGCCTGACGATAAGCCACGGGAGGTCGCGGTTGCGGATGAGGCGGTGGCGTCAGGCCCGTTTGCCCCCGCGACAGCACCCGCGCCGAATGAAAAACCTTCAGGTGCCCAGGGTTCCATGGCCATGGCCGCCAGGCCGGCCGACCCCGCCGCCGGTCAGCCGCCACCGGTTGCAGCCGACGGCAAGTCGACAGCGAAAAAATCCTACATCAACGAAAAGGATCGCTACGCCATCCAGGTTGGGGCATTCATGGAGGATGCGAGCGCCCGGGAGCTGGTGCGGGATCTGCGCAAGCATGGCTATGATCCCTACATTCTGGAGCTCCCGACCGGGTCGAAGAGCGGCAAGATGCGCAAGACGGTGCGCATCGGCAGCTTCCGCGAGCTATCTGACGCCGAGAAGTCCCTCGCCGATTTCCGCAAGCGCGAGAAGCGTGATGGTTACGTCGTGACCATCGACTCCTCCCGCAGCCCGGGCGAGGGGACAGGCAACGGGATGAGGGCCGTGGCCAAGAGTGCCACCCCGGTCGTGGGCGAGGAGGAGGGTGCCGCCGAGGAGAGTGGTGATCTTGAAACCTCTCAAGCTGTCATCTCCAAATCAAGAATTTCTGGATCAAAGGTCTCTGATTCTGTAATCTCAGCCGCGGCTGTCGGCGAGACGCCAGCCATCGGGGCTGCTGCCGGTGTGGTGACCGCATCCGCCAAGGGGCAACACGACGCCTCCGAACCGGTGCACCACGCCTTTTCCGCGCAGCAGGGAGGGGGAGGGGAGAGCAAACCCGCCGTGTCCACGGCCGCCAAGGGTGATGCCCGGGTCGACGTGCTTGAGGATTTAAGCGACAAGGGCGGCAAGAACGATAACGATCGGGTGACGTTGCCGGTGGCTGCAAGCAGTGCCCAGACCGGTGAAAAGCCGATGCTCATGGCAAAGCCCGCCGAGAAAACCACGCAGACAACCGAGGGTCCTGTTGTGCAACCGGAACCCGATGCCAGTGGCATGGAGAAGCCCCTGCCCTTTCTGCAAAAGCCGCGACCCTTGAAGGATGTCATCCAAAGGGCGGATCGCGGGGTTCCCGGAAAGTCGATGCAGTCCGATAAATTCCTCCAGGAGGCCCAGCGCCTGGAGCAGGAAGGGGATGCCAAGGCGGCCGAGGAGTTTGCCCGTCGCGCGCTGGACCTGAATCCGGCCAACAACCGCGTTCGGGAGTTCCTGGCGCGCGTCCTGTTCACCTCCGGTCGTTCCAACGAGGCTTATCCCCTGCTCTCCGAAGGGTTGGCCAAGGGTTTCGACAGTGGCCTGGTCAAACTTTTTGCGCGTATCCTGGTGCAGGACGGCAAAACGGAATCCGCCCTTGGGGTGCTTGAGAATGCTCGCTCGCAGGGTGGTGGCGAAGACGAAGAACTCATGGCCTTGCTGGCGGCCATGTATCAGCGCAACAAAAATCACTGGAAGGCCATCGAGCTCTACGAGAAGCTTCTGGCCAAACACACCGACAACGCTATATGGTGGATGGGTTTGGCCATCTCCCTGGAAGGTGTTGACGAGAAGGCTTCCGCCCTGCAGGCCTACCAGAACGCCATGGAAAATGGCCAGCTCAAGCTGAACCTGAAAAATTTTGTCGGCAAGAGGATCCAGGCCTTGTCGAATTGATGCGGGCGTCTTGTCCCCCGGGAGGGCGCGCGGGCGGGGAAGGGCCAATCCCTCCCGGGGAAGGTTTCGACGGGTCGTGTTCTGTTGACTCCCCCTTGTTCGGTGTCCCCGTAGCCCGATTGGCCGAAATGGGGGTATGGCCTTTGCGGCGGTGACCAGGCATGGAACAGAAGCCACAGGATCAGACACAGGCGACGGGAGGACAGCCTCAGGCCAAGAAAAAGCTGCGCCTGGGTGACCTTCTGGTGCAAAACCAGATCATCACCGAGGCCCAGCTCATGCAGGCCTTGGCGTACCAGAAGGCCCAGGATTGCAAGATCGGCCAGGCCCTTCTCGATCTCAAGCTTGTCACCGAGGAGAAGCTGCAACGGTTTCTTGCCCAGCAACGCCGCAAGGTTCGGATCGGTGACTCCCTGGTTGCCCAGGGGGTGATCACCGAGGAACAGCTGCACAAAGCCCTGGCCGAGCAGAAAAAGAGCGGGAAAAAGCTCGGGCAGACCCTCGCCTACCTGGGAATCTTAAGCGAAACCAGGTTTCTTGAGTTTCTCTCCAAGCAGCTGGACCTGCCCTTCGTCGATGTGCGCAACTTTCAGTTCCAACAGGAGGTTGTGCAGAAAATCCCCGAGAGCTACGCGCGGCGTTTTCGCGCCATCGCCTTGGCTGAGAGCAAGGAAGGCCTGCTGGTGGGGATGGCCGACCCGACCGATATTTTCGTTTTCGATGAACTGACCCGACTGCTGAAAAGACCCCCGCGCCTGGCCATGGTGAGCGAGACGGACTTGCTTCGCACCATGGATCGCATCTTTCGGCGCACCGAGGAGATTCAGGAGCACGCCGAGGCCCTGGGCGAGGAGATGCAACGCGCCGCCGCCTTCAGCCTGGATCAGATCGTCCAGTCGGAGATGGCGGTCGACGCGCCGGTGGTGAAAATTCTTCAGTCGTTGTTCGAGGATGCCTTGCAGGTCAACGCCTCGGACATTCACATCGAACCGGACGAACACGTCCTGCGCATCCGCCAGCGTATTGACGGTATCCTGCACGAGCAGATCGTCAAGGAGAAGCAGATCGCCCCGGCGTTGGTCTCCAAGCTCAAGCTGATGGCGGGGCTGGAGATTGCCGAGAAGCGCCTGCCGCAGGATGGTCGTTTCAACATGGTGGTCAAGGAGCGTAGCGTCGATGTGCGTCTCTCCACCCTGCCGATCCAGGACGGAGAGTCGGTGGTCATGCGTCTGCTCGACCAGTCCGGCGACAGCCTCAACCTGGGCATGGTCGGCATGGAGGAACATCTCCTCAAGCGGTTCATGTACTTCATCCATCGGCCGCACGGTTTGATCCTGGTCACCGGCCCCACCGGTAGTGGCAAGACGACCACCCTCTACGGGGCGCTCAATGCCCTCAACGAACCCGGGCGCAAGATCATCACCGTGGAGGATCCGGTCGAGTATCGCCTGCCGCGCATCAACCAGGTGCAGATTCATTCCAAGATTGGCTTGAACTTCGCCACCGTCTTGCGCACGGTCTTGCGCCAGGACCCGGACGTGGTGCTGGTCGGCGAGATGCGCGATCGCGAAACCGCCGAGATTGCCATTCGCGCTGCCCTGACCGGGCATCTGGTCCTCTCCACCCTGCACACCAACGATGCTGTCAGTACCGCCATTCGTCTCGTCGACATGGGGGTGGAAAGCTTTGCCGTGGCTTCGGCGCTGCGCTGTATTCTCGCCCAACGCCTGGTGCGGCGCGTCTGCCGCGACTGCGCCCAGCCCTACGAGCTCGAAGAGCACGAACGCGTTTTGTTGCAGGGATTGTTGAACATCCAGGATAGTGGGGCGTTGCCGACCCTGGTCAAGGGGCGGGGGTGTTCGCAGTGCAATAACTCGGGGTATCGGGGGCGCATCGCCATCATCGAGATGCTTGAGGTCAAGGGGCCTCTGGTCTCCGCCTTGAGCCGTGATGCGACCGCCGAGTTTATCGAAGCGGCCAAGAAGCAAAGGGGGTACATCCCCCTGCACATGGCCGCCCTGAACTATGCCATCAAGGGAGTCACCACCATGGAGGAGGTGATGCGGTTGACCACCGAGATCGGCGACAAGGAAGAAGAGGAGGAAGCAGCAGCAGCGGAGGAGACAGAAGGCGTGGTCGATGGTGCGGCCGGCGCGCGCGGGGCTCCTCCCACGGGCGTTGTTCAGGCCGGTGTTGCCTCTGCCAGTCAGCAGGCGGCAAGGGCTGGATAGCTGACCTATGCCCAATTTTCGTTTCAGTGGTCGTGGAAGTGGCGGTGCCGTCAGCAAGGGCAACATCCATGCCCCGTCCGCGGAGGCGGTGGTTGACCAGTTGATCAATCGCGGCATCGAACCCCTGGAGATTGAAGAGGTCACAGGCGGGGGTGGTGGCGAGATCAACATTTCATTCCTCGAAGAGTGGCCGAGCGACGACGAACTCATCCTCTTCTCGCGTCAGATGTACACCCTGACCAAGTCGGGTGTTTCCCTGGTGCGCTCTTTTCAGGGGTTGGCGGAAGGGACCCACAACAAGCGATTTGCCGCTGCCATGCGCCAGATTATCGAGGATCTGCAAGCGGGGCGGGATCTCTCCGCCGCCATGGCCGAGCATTCAAAAATTTTCAATCAGCTCTACCTGCGCATCGTGCGCATGGGTGAGGATACCGGGCGCATGCAGGAGTCGTTTCTGCAACTGTACCAGTATATGGAGATTGAAAAGGAGACGCGCAAGAAGATCAAGAGTGCCCTGCGCTATCCAGTTTTTGTGATGTTTGCGATCGTCGGCGCGCTCTTTGTCGTGACCTACAAGGTGATACCCGCGTTCAAGGGGGTGTTTGCCCAGTTCAAGACCGACCTGCCTATCTTTACCAAGATTCTTCTCAACGCCTCCGGTTTCATGGAGCAGTATGCCCTTTACGTTGTTCTCGGAATGGCTGCGTTTGTCTTCGCTGTGCGCACCTATCTGAACACGAAAGAGGGGGGGTTGCAGTGGGACCGTTACAAGCTGCGCATGCCGATCGTCGGGACGATCATCAATCGGGCGACGCTCTCCCGTTTTGCCCGCGCCTTTTCCATGGGGTCGCGTT
>PEAJ01000133.1 GCA_002753495.1 Magnetococcales bacterium HA3dbin3
GGGGGCCGGGGGCGGGGGGGGGGGCAGAAGGGGGGGTCGGGGGGGCTGTGGAGTGTCCGGTTGTGGGAGGTGGGTGGGGGTCCGGGGGGGGGACGACGCGGTTTAGGTTCCAATAAAATTGTTTTTACTGTTAAAAGTGGTTGGGGGGTCCGGGGGGAGGCTTAAGCCTGCCCCTGGACCCCCAACCACTTTTAAAAATCAAGAAACTTCCACGACAGGACAGGACAAAGCCATGATCACCAAAACCCTGACCGTCACCCACGATCTATTTACGGCCACCCCGCGCATCGCCGCCCAACTCGGCCACGCACGCTTCACCACCGAACTCCTGCCACGACTGCGCGCCATCCACACCAACCTCGCCCAAGGCCCCAACCCAGACCTGAGCATCCCCCTGGTGGCGGCACTCGACTGGGGGTTTCACAGCCCAATTCAACCGGTCATCGAAACCATCCTCGCCGCCCAACGCTTCGACTGGCGCTTCATCACCGGACGACCACGACGATTCAAAGCCTTAGAACCCGGTCGCGTGATACCCCCCGACATCGCCAGCCTCTGGCAAAAGGTCCTGACTCAATCCACCCACTGCCTGACCGCATGCGACACGCCATGAACACACGCCTCTTCCCCATCGCCGCCGCCCCACCCCCAACCCCGATCACCCGAGAGCCGACCGCCCACCGCTTCTGGGGCGGCGGTCTGGTCGCACTCCTCCTCGGCTTTGGCTTAGGTGTTTATCTCTGGTGCCAGCAATGGGGGATCTTCCCGTTCAGCACCACCTACCCGGATTGGCGCCTGCTCCACGCCAAGGTGCAGTTTCTGCTCTTCACCGGCTCCTTCGTCCTCGGGTTTGCCCTGCAAGCCGGACCGCACGTCATCGGCGGCACGCCACCAGACTCGCGCTCGATCCTTCGGCTGCTGTTTCCCCTATGGTTTGGCTTTCTGCTCGGCCTGCTGCCGGATCCAACCATCCGCACGATCGGCAACGTGTTGATCACCCTGGCCTTCGCTGGCGCCGCGTTCGCCTTGGTCGGGGTGATGAAAAGCGCCGATCGCCAACGCGCCCTGCCGGTGGGCATCCCCCTGGTTACCGGTATTGCCGCCATGGGTGCTGCCCCCTGGCTGCCGCTCGATCAACCCGACGTCGCCCTGGCCGCCCTTCTTGCCGGACCGGTCTCGTGCATCCTGGCGGTGGTGCAGCATCTGGTCGCCAACATCCTCGGCGGACGCCGCCCGATGGGTACACCGGCGCACCTCTTTACCGCCGCCTGGCTGATCGCCTGGCTTGCCGCCTGGGGATCGGCGGTACAGCGGTTGCCCTGGGCGCTGACCGGCCCGCTTTGGGCGTTCATCACCCTTTGGCTCATCGTCGCCGTGCGTTTGTTTCCGGTGTTGCGTGGCCGACCGCTGGAATCGATCGTCCTCACCCTGGTGATTGGTCTGCTCGCCCTGCCGCTCGCGGGGATGCTGCTGTTTTTTGGCGGCCACGGCGCCATCGACCCCGCCTTGCATCTGGTCAGCATCGGCATGGTTGCGACGATGATCCTCGGCGTGACGGCGCGGGTGGCGGGATTTTTCTCCGGCGGTTTCGTCATGCACGATCGCCTGCTCTCGATCCTGCTTCTGGCCTGGCTCGGCGTGGTTGCCCTGCGCACAGTCGTTCCGCTCGGCATCCTGGCCGGGGAGCGCTCGGTATTGGCCGCTTCGCTGCTGGCGACGGTGTTGTTGCTCTTTTGGGTGGTGCGTGTCGGTTGGCGTCTGCTGGTCTTTGGGCGTCGTGCCGCCGCTGGAAAATGATGGCGGCGGAAGGCAGCTCCAAGCTGGTTGATGATGCCCCATGACAATTTTTGTTGGCAGCGATACGGCGCACGGATCAGGCGTACATCAAACGCCCCTTCGGTTCTGGAATGGGACGCCCAAGGGATCGGGCAGTTTCCAGCCACTCCTCAATGATCCGCTCGGCATTGGCCAAGGCCTCCTGGCGGGTGACACCATCGGCCATGCAGCCTGGGAGCTCCGGTACTTCAGCGATGAAGGCGTGATCTTCCCGGCTCCAGTACAGCACGATTTCATAATGGTTCATCGTCGGTGACTCCCAGCTGGTACTTGAGCAGCAGGTTACGTACCTGCTTGATCTGGTAGGGCTTGGCCTGATGGCTGAGGGGTTGCAGGTTCACGATTTCCGCAACATCGTTCCGGCTGATGATATGGTGGTCACCCTGGATACGCTCCTCAAATCCAAGGCGACGCAGCAATCCACACAGATCTTGAAAGGCAATGCCGGCGTCGGACCGTCCGCCCAGGATGCGCCAGAGGGTCTTCTCATGTTTGCCCACGAAAAATCCCTCCCCTTGCTGCTTGTTCCACCCCCTCCAGCATGCGCTCAAGCACAGGTTGGCGCGTTTCGAGGGCAGCCTGCCTGTCCCGAGCGTAGCAGGCTTCGACCAAATCTTCCACCACATCCAACCGTCATAACGCCCTTGCGCCAACCCCGGGTACGAAAGGTGATCAAACTGGCGGATCAAGGTTGAAGATGCTTTTGGAGGCATAGTCTCCGAAATCCAGCCTGACCAACGAAAGTTCCCTCGTACCCCAAATTGCCGCCTTTTCGTCGCCCCCAACCACTTTTAACGGTTGAAAAATTGGAGAAATTTAAATAGAAAATCTCGGAGATGAAAAATCTCGAAAAAATCGCGACCCGCCTGGCACTCGGCGTCGCCCTGCTCCTCCTTTTCCTGCCCGGGTTGGCGGGCACGGAGGCGGTTTCCCCGCTATTCCTTGACCTGCGCATGGACGGCGTTCCGGTCACACCGCACCTGCTGGTGCTGGAAGATCCGACGCGCGCCCTGACCCTGGATCAAGTCAGCCAACCCGAGCATGCCGCCCGTTTTCAGCCGGTTGGCCACATCAGCAGCCGCGGACTCAGCAGCTCGGCGTGGTGGGTGCGATTTGAGGTGAGCAACGATCGGCAAGAGACGCTGCGCTGGTTTCTGCAAGCCACCAACGCCACCCTCGATTTTCTCGACTTGACCATCAACAATCCCGGCCAGCCACCACAAACCTGGCACCTGGGCGACCACCGACCCTTCGCCGCGCGCCCGATCCCCCACGAAACCTACCTCATCCCGATCACTACCCCCGCGCACACCACCGCCACCATCCACGCCCGCCTCGCCTTCGCGGAGGCCGGCTTCGTCGACACGGAACTGCTCGCCTGGACGCCGGAAGCCTTCACCGAATACCGCGATAAAAACAGCATCCTGATCGGCTTCTACCTGGGCGGCCTGGTCTTCATGGTGTTTTACAACATATTCGTCTACGCCTCGACCCGCCTGCGGGAGTATCTCTGGTACGTGCTCTACGTGGCCATGCTCACCCTGGCGTTCACGGCCAACCTCGGCCTCGGACATCGCTACTTCTTCACCCACTCCGATTTCCTGACCGAATTCATCCCCAGCGTGACGGTCCACGTCGCCATTCTGCTGGGCACGCAATTCAACCGCGTCTTCCTGGACACCCCCACCCTGTTGCCCCGCTACGACTGGTGGCTCACCCGGCTCATGGGGGTCTACGCCTTCGCCATCCTCCTGGTCTACTTCGGTTTTAAGAAGGTGGGTGTCCAACTGCTCATGATCGGCCTGCCCCTGCTCACCCTCCCGGTACCGTTCATCAGCGCCTGGCTCTGGTGGCACGGCCGCCGCAAGGCACGCTTGTTGGCCCTGGCCTGGGCCCTGCTCTGCGTTGGCGTTCTCATGGGCTGGGGGCGCTACCAGGGCTACCTCCCGACCACCCACGCCATCACCTGGGTTGCCCGCTTCGGCGTGTGGCTGGAGGCGGCCTTTCTCTCCCTGGCCATGGCCGACAACATCAATATCCTGCGCCGGGAAAAGGAGCTCGCCACCCAGCGCGAAAAAGAGACCATCCTGCGCGCCAAGGAGGAGCTGGAAAACAAGGTGCTGGAACGCACCCAGGATCTGCACATCGCGCGCAAAAAGGCCGATGCCGCCAACCAGGCCAAAAGCGACTTCCTGGCCAATATGAGCCACGAAATTCGCACCCCCATGAACGCCATCATCGGTACGGTCCTTCTGCTCCTGAAAACCCAGCTGAGCGAACGGCAGCAACGCTACATCCACACCATCAGGAACGCCGCCCACGCCTTGCTGGAGATCATCAACGACATCCTCGACTTCTCCCGCATCGAGGCCGGCGAGTTGAAGATCGAGCACATCCCCTTCAACCTCTACGACCTGCTGCACGATGTCATCACCCTCCTGTCCGGCCGGGCGGAAGGAAAAGAGCTGGAATTTTTGCTGCGCTGCCGGATCCAGAAGGATGTCGTCGTCGTCGGTGACCCGACCCGGGTGCGACAGGTGCTCATCAACTTGATCGGCAACGCCTTGAAATTTACCGAAAAAGGCGAGGTGATCGTCGGTGTCGAGCCGGTGCGCGAAACCGCATCGCAGGTGACGATGCGCTTCTGGGTCGCCGACTCCGGCATCGGCATGAGCGAACAGCAGGTCGCGGGGCTGTTCCAACCCTTCACCCAGGCCGACACCTCGCATACGCGCAAGTATGGTGGCACCGGCCTGGGGCTCGCCATCAGCCGCCACCTGGTCACCGCCATGCACGGGGAGCTGCACGTTGCAAGCACCCTCGGTCAGGGCAGCACCTTCTCCTGCACCCTCCCCTTCGACCGCGGCCGACTGGCGACCGACTCCTCCCCCGCCACCGAGATCGCGCCTGGCGACCTGCGCGTCCTGGTGGTCGACGATCACGACCAGGCACGCACGATCCTGGTCGAAACGCTCGAAAGCCTCTCCTGTCAGGTGACCGGTGTCGCCTCCGGCTTTGCCGCCCTTGATCTTCTCGACCAGGCCAACCGCGACCCCGACCAGCACCCCTTCGACCTCGTGCTGATGGACTGGGCGATGCCTGGTCTCGATGGCCTCGAAACCGCGCGCCGCATCCACGCCACCACCACTCTCTCGCGCATCCCGACGGTGATCATGGTCTCCGCCTATCGCCGCGAGGAGGTGATCCAGGAGGCCGAACGCATTGGGCTTGCCGGCTATCTCGGCAAACCGGTCACCCCGACCGAACTGGCCGAGGCCCTCCGCCGCGCGCGGGTTGAACGGCAGACGCCGGCGGCCGCCCCCCCCCCCGCCCGCGCCCAGCGCCCGCCGGCCGCCGCACCCGTGCTTGCGCGTTTGCGCGGCGTGCGCGTGCTGCTCGTCGACGATGTCGCCATCAATCGGGAACTTGCCTGTGAATTTCTCACCGGGCACGGCGCGCGCGTCGTTCAGGCCACCGACGGTCATGCGGCCATCGCCGCCTTGCGCGGAGACGACTTCGACGCCATCCTCATGGACATCCAGATGCCGGGGATGAATGGCTTTCAGGCGACGGCGGAGATTCGCCGCCAATGGCCAAAGCAGCCTCTGCCGATCATCGCCATGACCGCCCATGCCCTCGCCGATGATCGCCAGCGCTGTCTCGATGCCGGCATGGATGATTATCTGCCCAAACCGATTGATCCGGAACGGTTGATCGTCACGCTCCTGCGCCATGTGCATCCCGTCGACGGCGACAGCGCCACGCCGGGGCAGGAAGAGACCCCGACTGTCGATCTTCCCGCCCATCCGCCGGCAGCCCCCTCCCCGCCGACCGCGCCCGACTTCGACCCCACTTACGCCATGGCAACCGCGCCCCTGTCGCCGGCAGCCCTGCCCGGGATTGACCTGGAGTCGGCCCTGCGTCTGGTGCATGGCAATCACCGGCTGCTGCGTCATTCGCTGCACGCCTTCGCCCGCGAGCATGGCACGGCGGCGGTGCAAGTCGATACCGTCTGCCGAAATCGGGCGTGGGAGGAGGCTGCGCGCATCGTCCACACGATCAAGGGGGTCGCCGGACACCTGGCCATGTCGCACCTGCACACCCTGACGCGGGCGCTTGAGGCAAAACTGCGATTGCGGGAAGATGACCCAAGCCTGCGCGCCGCCTGGGGCGACGAGTTGGCGCGCATCACGCGCAGCATCACCGCTTTGGCGACACCGCCGACGCTTGCCGCCGCTGTGACACCGGTGACAATCGATGTATCCTTGTTCGCGGCGCAATGCGCAGAGCTTGCGGAACTTTTGCGCGCGGGGGCGTTTGATGCCGCGGAAACGTTGCCCGCCCTGGCCGCCACCTTGCAGGGAGCACAAGCACCCCTTTTTGCCCGGCTTGAGGCGGAAACCCTCGCCTTTGCCACCGAGGAGGCGCTCATGACTCTGGATCAGCTGCAACGCGCCGTGAGTGGCGGTGGGGAGATGCTGGCGTGATGTCTATGCGCGATCGTGCGTGTCCATTTGCGTTACGGGGTGCCGTCGAAAACGGGGGCCAGGGCCTAAGCCCCGGCGGGGTTTGGGGCTTAAGCCCCAACAAAATTGTTTTTAATTTTTAAAGGGGTTGGGGGGTCCGGGGGGAGGCTCCGCCTGCCCCCCGGCGGGTCCAGGGCTCTGCCCTGGTGGGTCCAGGGCTCTGCCCTGGTGGGTCCAGGGCTCTGCCCTGGTGGGTCCAGGGCTCTGCCCTGGTGGGTCCAGGGCTCTGCCCTGGTGGGTCCAGGGCGAAACCCCGAGGTTTTGTTTTTTCTTTTAAAAACCCGCAATTCGCCTGACGATTTTTGCTGGAAAGCGCAAAAATCGTCAGGCAATGGCCGCCCCCTGGGGGCGATTTTCGCGAAAAGCATGCGAAAATCGCCCGTGGGTAGGGGGGCGGGGAAAAAAGCAAAAAAAGAGAAAAGAAAA
>PEAJ01000134.1 GCA_002753495.1 Magnetococcales bacterium HA3dbin3
AGGGGACAACGGGCGGGATTCAGCCGCGGGAGGAGGGGTGGTGTCAGTCGGAGGGGACTCCCCCGGCGTTGTCGATCCGCGTCGTGAACCGGCCATTTGCCGGGTCAGATCCTGGACGCTCCCCTTGATGCCGGTTTTCTCCTCTATGCGTCGGGCGGCAGCCTCCGCGTCAGAAATTTTCGCAAACGAACCAGTACTTACCCGGTAGTAGCGACGACCATCCACCTCGACCATCTGTGAAGAGCCGGGAATGCCAAGCGCGGTGATGCGCGTTGCCACCTGCCCGGCGTTATCCTTGCTGCCGTAGGAACCCAAATAAAGCGTGTAGCGTGCCTCTGCCGCCGATGCCGGCACGGTCTGAATCGATGGGGACGGTGCGGTGGCGGGGGGAGGTGGCCGCGTCGTCGTTGTCGGTCGATCGGGTTGGCGCGGCGCCGGCTCCTCGTCGGGAAAGGCCTCGGGGGAGAACTGAAAATCGCCCAGGGCAGGGCCGCCCATGGTCGGGGTCTCCTCGCGTCGCCCTCTTTCGGCTGGCGGTTCACGACCCGAGGCCTGTTTGGCCTCGGCCAAGTCGCGCGTCATGATGTAGAACGTGCTCAGGTGCTGGCGCGGCTTGCCATTGACCTGATCGAACACCTTGAAGAACAACCAGCCGCTGGGAAACTCCCCGGCGACGGAACCGACCACGGTGTAGACGTGATCCTTATCCCGCACCTTGACCGGATCGTAGGCGATGTCGGTGATCTTTTTTGATTTTCGGTCGAGAATATCAATCTGGAGCTGGTGGGTTCCCAACTCGACAAAGGCGACATCCATGATGAAATAGCCGCTGACGCCGGGGACGTTGGCCGGCAGAACACTCACCACGCCGCTCGGTTTCAGGACGTTATCAACCTCGACCAGCTTGTCGGAAAAATAGGCGTTGGTGATGAAGGCGCTCTGATCGTCGCCCTCTCCCACGGCCAGCCACGGCAGCAACACCGTGCAGACAAAAAAGAAAGCTGCGACAACACCGGACGCCATGGACTCTCCTTGTCATTCCAATTCCAGATCAAGCGTCTACTTCGTTGGCTGCCTCGTTCGCTCCTCGCCGTACCAACCACGTACTGTCTTGTCGCTCTCTCGTTGCCGCCTCGTATCCACCTTGATCTGGAATTGGAATTATTCCGATTCCAGATCAAGCGCCACCTTCGTTGGCTGCCTCGTAGCCATCCTGATCTGGAATTGGAACCAGAACGTCAGCCGGCAGCCAGCATACCATCGCGATGAAAAAATCGTCCAGGCGCGACACAAAACTTGGCAGCGGGCCGGAGAATCCGTTAGCCTGACGCCATGACACCGGCACTGACGATCGTGGGACTTGCCAAACGCTACCAAAATGGCGCCGATGCCCTGCAGGGGGTTGATCTTGAAGTCGGCCGGGGGGAGTTTTTTGCCATTCTGGGACCAAACGGCGCCGGCAAGTCCACCCTGATCAACATCGTTGCCCAGGTGGTGACGAAAAGTTCCGGGCACGTCACCGTCTTCGGCCTCTCCATCGATAAACATCCACAGCGCACCCGGATGCTGCTGGGGTTTACGCCGCAGGAGATTGCCCTTGATCCTTTCTTTTCGGTGCGGGAGGTTCTCAGGCACCACAGCGGCTACTACGGGATCACCGACAATCGCGCCTGGATCGACGAGCTTCTCGAACGCCTTGACCTTGCCCCGCATGCCGACAAGAACAGCAAGGCCCTCTCGGGTGGCATGCGCCGCCGACTGACGATCGCCAAGGCCCTGGCGCACAAACCCCGCCTCCTCATTCTCGACGAACCGACGGCGGGGGTTGACGTTGCCTTGCGCCACTCCCTGTGGGCGTTCGTTCGCGAACTGCACCGGAATGGCACCACGATCATCCTGACCACCCATTACATCGAGGAGGCACAGGAGCTGGCCGAGCGCGTGGCCATCCTTCGTGCCGGGCAGGTGGCGGCCTGCGACCGCACCAACGCGCTGTTGGCTTCTTTCGGGTATCGGCGGTTTGCCATCGAGCTGCGCGCGGCGGTACCCTTTCCCGCCGGCTTTGCTTCCGGCAGCACCGAGGCGCAAGGTCGGCGCATCGTCGGTGAGTTTGCCGTCGGCCGCGGTCAGGAGTTTTTTTCCTGGCTTGGCGGTATCGCCGACAAGGTGGTCGATCTGCGTATCGATCAGCCGCGTCTGGAGGATGTCTTCCTGCACCTGACGGGAAAACAGACGTGAACTGGTACGGAAACTGGGCATTGTTCAGGCGGGAGTGCCAGCGCTTCCTGCGCGTCTGGTTGCAGACGCTCGGGGCGCCGCTGATTTCGGCCATGCTCTATTTTGCCATTTTCGGCGCTGCCCTCGGACAGCGCATCGGCGATGCCGGCCATGGGTTTTCCTATTTGCAGTTTCTGGTTCCGGGGCTTGCCGCCATGGGGATCATCCAGCACGCCTTCCAGAACACAAGTTCCTCGCTTATCCAGATGAAATATCTGGGGATGTTGCAGGCCGACCTGCTGGCCTTGCCGCTCAACCCGGCACAGATTGTGCTCGCGTTCACGGCGGCGGCGATGGTGCGCGGGGCGTTGGTGGGCATCGGCATCCTTGCCATTTCGCGCCTGTTTGTCGAATTCACGATCGCCGATCCCCCGCTCCTGATCGGATCCGCCTTGATCATGGCGGCAATCTTTGGCCTGGTCGGACTCTTGACCGGCATCTGGGCGAAAAATTTCGATCAGGTGGCCCTGGTTGGCAACTTCATCCTGACGCCAATGGTCTACCTGGGCGGGGTGTTCTTCGCCAATTCAATGCTTCCCGCCGGATGGCAGAAGGCGCCGCTGCTCAACCCGATCTTTTATCTGGTCGATCTGTTTCGGCGCGGCCTGCTGGGGGCGGGCCAGACACCGCCGGAGGGCGCGCTCATCGCTGTATCGCTGGTGATGGCTGCGCTGTTCATCGTCGCCATGCTTCTGTTTCGCCTGGGGTGGCGGCTGAAGAGCTGACCGCGCGTTCCCCGCAGGATTTCCGCGCGTTGCTGCCTCGTTGCCATTTCGCGGCTGGAGTTGGAACAACGCGAAGTCGGAATCAGGCACGCGTGGCCGGCGCGGGGCGCACGGGCTTTTCAGGGTGCGACCCCCTGCCACCACCCTGACCGCTGGTGGCGGATCCAGCCTTGCCCTTCTCTTTCCCGGGGAGTGGACGCACGGCGGTGGTGGAGAGGGCTGGCTGGTTTGATCCGCCGGCTCCGCTCAAGGTTGCGTGCAGTTGCCGCAAACTTTCGGCAGCGGCCAGGGCAGCCTGCGCCTGTGCCATCACGCCCTCGGCAATGCGCATACCCTCTTGCAGCTGTTCGGATTCCGTGGCGGCAACGGCTGAAAGTCGACCGACGGTGGCGGGAATCCCCTGGATGGCGATCACCATCTCCGCGACGTTGCGGCTGACATCGCTGATGCCGGTCGAGACATCCTGGACGTTGCGATTGACATCGGTGATGCCGATGACCGACTCACCGAGGCGATGCAGGGCGTCGTTGGTTTCCGCCGCGGCGCTGGACATGGCCTGCGCAACATCCTGCATGGTCTGATCTTGCTGCTCAACCTCCAGCAGAATGTCATCATTGGCATCGCGGATGCGGCCGACGAAACCGACCACGCTGCGCGTTGAATCGACCACATCGTTGGTGTTGCTCTGAATCTCCTTGACCTGCATGGAGATCATGTGTGTGGCATGACTGGTCTGGCGGGCGAGTTCCTTCACCTCGTTGGCGACGACGGCAAACCCCTTGCCCGCCTCGCCGGCCCCGGCGGCCTCGATGGAGGCATTCAACGCGAGCATACTCGTTTGTTCGGCAATGTCGTTGATCACCTCGACCACCTTGCCGATCTCCGAGGTGGAGTGGGAGAGACGGGCCATGATCTCGGTGGTGTTGTTCACCTGGACGCTTGCCCGCTCGGATTCGTCGCGGGCATGCTCGCAGCGCACCCGGATCGCGCCGAGGGCGGTGGTCATGTTGTCGATGGAGGTGGTGACGGCCGCGAGGCGGCCACCCGAGCGTTCGGCGGCTTCACGCACCTGGCTCAGGTTGGTGCTGGCCTCCTCCGAGGCGGCGGCGACGGTATGGATATTGGCGCTGGCGCCCTCGGCGGTGGCGGCGATGGTTGCCATGTTGGTGCTGATCTGCTCGACCGAGGCTGACACCGTGTGCAGATCCTGGTCGTTGTGGTCCATGGAAGCGGCCATGGCTTGCAAGGCGTCCAGGAGCTGCCGGGCCGAGGCCTCGGTGTTCTCGACCTCCCGCAAGAGGGTAACCCCGAGGTTGGCAAACTCGCGAAGGCCGCTCTCGGGTGGACTCTGGGAAACGACGGGTGCCGTGCGCAGATCCAGGGCTTCCTTCCGGGACTTTTCCGCTGCCTGACCAAGGTCCGAGAGCGCGCGGATCAGCTGGCCCATGACGTCGTTGCCAGCGGGTGGCAGTTCGGCTGCTGAAATTTGCCCGGCGGCGAGCCGGTGCGCGCTCTCCGCGCTGTCACCAATCTGGCGCAAAACCTGGCGACCCAGCAGGCGCGCGGCAACCAGACCAGCGACGAACAGGAGGAGGACCACCACCAGCGTCGCGGTATAGGCGTTCGCGGAGGCCCCTTGAGGGTCGGGCTGCCCCACCACCCCGGCTACCAGCACGATCAAAAACAGGGCGGCGAAGATGCCAACCATGGCGGACAACTTCGCATTCAGACTCCACTCTTTCATACCATGCACCGCCACGCCTTTAGCAGGAAGGAAAGACCACCCCTGACCCCATACTAGACGAAATCAAGGGTTGGATCCAACACCCAAATTTTGGAGGAAAAAATCGGCGTCGACGCATGGTTGCGCGTCACCCTTCGGGCACCCTTCACACAACCCGCGCAGGTTGCCTTCTCGCGGGCACGGTCGCCACGCACTGCCCATCGGGCGCGCGAGGATACGAGTCCCAGCCGCTGGGGGGAAGTGGAAGTGCGAAGGGGGAAAGAGGGGAGCGGGTGGGATTTTTTTTTAATCGGTGCAGTGCCCGGCCGGAGGTGAGGCATCGGGCAGCTCGGGAAGTTGAATCTCGTCCGGAGGGATGTACACCAAACGACCGTCTCGCCATTCGACCATGGTGATGCCGGCACGCTTGTTCTCCAAAACCGCCTGCCGGCCAGCGGCGACAACCGCCGCGAGGCTCTCGGCGGCGAAAGTCGCGGCCGTCGCCTCCGAACCGGATCGGGTCTGGTCGACCGCCGGTCGGCCTGGGCTTCTCTCACACACGGCCATAGCGCTCCTCCCAAAGGGCATAGGTGTCAGGTTGCAAAGCCCTCGATGCAAAATTGGATCCACCGTATGCCACAACGACCGGCGCGGCGACAAGGGAATTGTCGATCAACGACCAGTGATCGACAATTGGTCGGTAGAGAGTGAAAAAATTGGCAAGCCCGCGTTCGAAGCGTCGACGCACGATCCGCTCGGAGACGTTGTGTCCTCCCTTCAGGACGCGCTCGGCCACGCGCGCCAGAGCCACCTCCGATGATGAAAGGGAGAGAAACAACAAACTCACCTTGTATCCCCCCCGCTGGCATTTGACCAGCCAGGGGGCATAGCTGCGGGTGGCAAGGGTGGTTTCAAAGGCGAATGGACGCCGCGCGTGGTGCAGGGTTCGCATCCTCTGCACCATGATGCGCCCCGCCTGCAAGGCGATCCGCTCGGTGGCATGGCTGGAGAGACCGGCGGCGATGACATCGACATTGACATAGTCGTGCACGCCCTCGTGTTGATGCAGGAGCAGAGGCGCCGTGGTCGACTTGCCTGCCCCATTCGGGCCGGCAATGACAAAAATGCGTGGGGTAGGATCGCCGTAGGTCGTTCCCCACATGAGGTCGCGCGTCAGCGCGGAAACAGGATCATCGGCCATGCCGGCAACTCCTTTGCGGTGTTTCCTTGTCCACCGGTCTTGACAGGGCCCTTTTTTATTATAGATTATCTGCTTTTTGCCAGCAGGATCGTTTCAGTCTCAACTTATACAAGAATGAGGGGGAACAGGGCGGGGGAAGGCCCTGGCAGGTGGTGTTGTTCCCCACCTCGGATCGGAAGACGGTCCGCCCCACACGTGACCGAGAGGAATTGCCATGACCACCCCGTTGAGCCGCTATTACCCCATGTTGCCGTCAGGCTTGGAGAGTCTGATCGATCTTGCGCTGGATCTGCGTTTCTCCTGGAACCACGAGGCCGATGCCCTGTGGAAGCAGCTCAACCAGGAGGTGTGGCATATGACCCACAACCCCTGGCTGGTATTGCAGTCGGTTACCAAACAGACCCTGGATCGATTGAAGGATAACAAGGAGTTCCATGCTGCTGTCGCTTCGCTGGTGGAGATGCAGAGGCGGATTGCCAGCGGCGAGCATTGGTATGCGCGGCGCCATCGCGAATCCCCCCTGAAGAACATCGTCTACTTCTGCATGGAGTTTGGCCTGAGCGAGGCGTTGCCGATCTACTCCGGTGGCCTTGGCCTGCTTGCCGGCGACCACCTGAAGGCCGCGAGCGAACTGGGCATTCCCCTGACCGCGATCGGCATCCTTTACCAGAGCGGCTATTTTCGCCAGGCGGTCGATGAGGTCGGCAACCAGATTGCCATGTACCCGGCCAACAATACGAGCGAACTGCCGGTCACCCAGGTGCGCGATGCCAGCGGCGAGTGGTTGCGGCTGCACTTGCCTTTGTTTCCGGGTCGGCATGTCTGGGTGCGGGTGTGGCAGGCTCGCATTGGTGGCATCA
>PEAJ01000135.1 GCA_002753495.1 Magnetococcales bacterium HA3dbin3
TCGGGAAGTCGTTGCGGGAGTGGGCGCCGCATTGGAGGGGGTGCGGGCGAAAATCGACGTCGCCATCGTCACCAAGATCCATCCTTTGCGGAGTCACTCCTGTGCGGCCCAGGGTGGCATCAATGCCGCCATCGATCCGCGCGACTCCTGGGAGTCGCATGCCTTCGACACGGTCAAGGGGTCGGACTACATCGGCGACGAGGATGCCATCCGCATCATGTGCGAAGAGGCGCCGAAGGTGGTTCTGGAGATGGATCGCATGGGCACCCCCTTCTCCCGCCAGGAGAGTGGCACCATCGCCCAGCGCGCCTTTGGCGGTGCCAACTTCGACCGCACCTGCTACTCCGCCGACCGCACCGGTCAGGTCCTGCTCCACACCCTGTGGGAACAGCTTGTCAAGGCCGGCGTGAAGGTGTACGAGGAGTGCCAGATTTTCAAGGTCGCCACCGACAAGGAGGGGTGCGCCGTCGGCGTGGTGGCTTACGATATCAAGACCAGCGAGGTGTTTGGCATTCGCGGCAAGGCGGTTTTGATCTGCACCGGTGGTTACGGTCGCGTCTATCTGTCGAGCACCAACGCCACGAGCTGCACCGGTGACGGTATGGCCCTGTCGATGCGTGCCGGCGCTGCCCTTGGCGACATGGAGTTTGTGCAATTTCATCCGACGGGTCTGCGCACCTCGGGTATCCTCGTCACCGAAGGGGCGCGCGGCGAGGGTGGCATCCTGATCAATGCCAAGGGTGAGCGGTTCATGGGCAAGTATGCCCCGAGCAAGCTTGAACTGGCCTCGCGCGATGTCGTCTCGCGCGCCGAGCAGACCGAGATCCTTGAAGGTCGCGGCAAGAACGGTGCCATTTTCCTCGATCTGCGTCACTTGGGAGCACAGAAAATCCTCGAACGCCTGCCGCAGATTCGTGAATTGGCGATGGATCTGGAGGGTGTCGATCCGATCCACGAGCCGATTCCGGTGCGCCCGACCCTGCACTACTCCATGGGTGGCATCCGCACCGACAAGTACGGCGAATCCAGGGTCAAGGGGTTGTGGTCGGCGGGCGAGGCAGCTTGCGTTTCGGTGCATGGCGCCAATCGCCTGGGTGGCAACTCCCTGCTCGATACCATCGTCTTCGGCAAGGTGACTGGCAAACAGGTGAGCGAGTACGTCGCCAAGGAGAAGACCCTGCGCGACTTCCCCGAGCAGGCGGTGCAGGAGGTGAAGGATTCGATCGCCGATCTGCTTGCCCGCCCTGACAAGGGGTTGCGTCCGGCCGATCTGCACCGGCGCATGGCCTCGGAGATGAACCTTTACGTTGGCGTCTTCCGCGAACCGAAAGGGATGCAGAAGGTGCTCGATCAATTCCCCGGTTTCCGGGAAGATTACAAGCGCATCCACCTTGACGACAAGTCGGCCGCGTTCAACGTCGACCTGCTCCGGGCGCTGGAGTTGCGCAATCTCATTGACTTGGCCGAGTGCATCGTGCGCGGCGCCATCGCCCGCGAGGAGTCACGCGGCGCCCACTCCCGCAACGACTTCCCGAAGCGGGATGACGCCAACTGGCGCAAGCACACCCTGGCCAGCTGGGATGAAAAGAAAGGGGAGGTGGTCCTCTCTTACGAGCCGGTTCGTACCGTGGGCATCAAGGAGTACGAACCCAAGGAACGGGTTTATTGATCGGGAAAGAAAAATGGGAGCGATCACAGCCCCCCATTGGAGGAGATGATGGCAGAGCAAACGTATACCTTTCGCATTCAGCGCAATCAGGTTGTCGGAGGGGGACGGCTGGAGTCCCGCTGGCAGGAGTATCAGGTCAAGGTGGAACCGAACGCCACCGTCCTTTCCGCCCTGGAGGAGATCAAGGGGCATCAGGATGGGTCGTTGACCTTCCGCCAGTCTTGTCGTTCGGCGATTTGCGGCTCGTGCGCGATGCGCATCAGCGGTCGCACGCGGCTGGCCTGCAAGACCCATGTCGGCATCGCCGCGCGCGATGGCGTCGTCACCCTGGCGCCGCAGGCCAATCAGCCGGTCCTGAAGGATCTGGCGATCGATATTGGCCCGTTCTTCAAGCGTATTCAAACCATTCGCCCCTTCCTGGAGGATGGGCCGGAGACGGCGACCCAGGTTGGCAAGACCGCCTATGATCACGTCAATCAGGTGTCGCAGTGCATCATGTGCGGCTGCTGCTACTCGGATTGCACGATGGCCGAGGTGAGCCCGGAGTACATCGGGCCGGCGGCCCTGGCCAAGGCCTTTCGCTTTGTCTCCGATCCGCGCGAGGGGAAGAAGAGCGATCGCCTGCGTCAGCTCTCCGAACCGCACATGATGTGGGCCTGTTCGCGCTGCACGATGTGCGTCCACGTCTGCCCCAAGGATGTGAAGCCGATGGAGGCGATCGTCAAGCTGCGCACGCGCGGCATCGCCAAGGGGTATGTCGAGGGTCCGGCGCAAAAGCACGCCCTCGCCTTCCACGAGGATATCAAGAAGTCTGGTGATCTCAACGAGTTCACCCTGATGATTCGCACCCTCGGTCTGGTTGGCACCCTGCAAGAGACGGGGTCGGCCCTGCACCTGCTGAAGAAGGGCAAGATACCCTCCCCCTTCCCGCATCAGGCGAGGGGGATCGATCAAGTGAGTAAGGTCTACAACCTCCTGGAGCAAAACCCCCTGGATGTTGAGACCAAGGCGCCGGAAATCGTGCCCGAGTAAGGGAGAGGGAGGAGTTCGACATGTCTTTGGAATTTGCCTTTTACCCCGGTTGTGCCGGCAAACAGGTGCAGAAGGAGGCCGAGTGGTCGGCGCGGGCGGTGTGCGCCGAGCTGGGCATCAAGCTGCATGACATGCCCGGTGCCACCTGCTGCGGCGCGGTAAGCCTGCGCGAAACCAAGCCCGCCTTCTCCCTGGCGGTGGCGGCGCGCATCCTCTCCGAGGCCGAGGCCGATGGTCGCGATCTCGCCACCATCTGCAACACCTGCCTGCAAACCCTCTCGCACGCCCACTATCGGTTCAGGACCGAGCCGGAGATTTTGGAAAAGATCAACGCCGTCAATGCCCAGGCCGGCATTCGCCCCTATGGTGTCACCAACAAGGTGCGCCATCTGTTGTGGGTGGTCACCGACATGGTCGATCAGGGGGTATTGAAGTCCAAGATCAAAAAGCCCCTGAATGGCCTGCGCGTGGCGCCGTTCTACGGTTGCCATTCGATCCGGCCGACGGAGATTTTCGCTGACAAGGCCGGTGAGAAGGCCGATCACCTTGATCGCCTGATCACCCTGCTTGGCGGCAAGCCGGTGGCCTATGACGGCCGCGACCGCTGCTGTGGTTTCCACGTCATGCTGTCGGATCCGACTGAAATGCGGCAGATGGTGGCCAAGAATTGCCTGAGCGCCAAGGGGGCCGGGGCGGACGTGATGATCACCCCCTGCACCCTGTGCGACATGGCCATGGGTGCCTACCAGGGTATCGCCGAGAAGACCGTCGGCCAGAGCATCGGCTTGCCAGAGATGAACTTTGCCCAGCTCCTGGGCGCCGCCATGGGCATCCACGAGAGCAAGCTTGGCATCGACCGCCTGCACATCGATCCCAAACCCGCCCTCGCCGCCCGTGGGGTCCTCTGATACGTACTTGAAAGCCTGCAATCCGCCTGACGGTTTTTGCCGAAGAATGCAAAGATCGTCAGGCGGTGTTCTTCGGTCCCGCGGGCCACGACCAAGCTAGAGACGGGGAGTGCCATGCCCCAGATCAATCTCAACAAGATGTTGTCTCTCTACGGTAGCTGGTCAGTAGAGGACGGTGGGTTAGTGGCAGTGTTTACGTGCGGAGCGCATGAGCCCTCGCACGGTTTGTCGCTGCTTAACGCCTCGCTTGATGATGGAACAATCAAATGCTCCATAGAGATACCTGAGGTCACTCAGCATTCTGGGGCGTTTGTTGTCTTCAGGGCAAATGGGCAGAATGATTACTGTGCGGCAGGAATCGGTGGATGGGAGGGCGCGTACACCCTGCTCGAAGGTAGGCACCTCAATGTCAATCGGCTGGCTTCCGCGGGAAATATTGGAAATATAGTTTCCGGAAGAAAGTATGATATCAAGGTAGTCGTGGAGGGGCAGCGCGCAAAATTGTTTGTTGATGATGTCAAGGTCATTGATTACGATAGACTTCCACAATTGAGCGGCATGCAGTTAGGTCTGTATTCGTTTCGCGGGAGTGATAAAGTTAAATTCGGTCCGATAGAGATCGACGACAGGCGGCCAAATGCATTTATTGCTATGCAATTCTCAGAGCCGTATAATGAAGTTTATCGGGATACAATTGGGCCGCTTGTGGAGGAAATTGGGTTTGAACCAACCAGGGTTGATGAGGTTTCCCAGCCTGGTATTATATTAAACGATATATGGTTGCATTTAACGCAGGCGTCCGTGGTTATTGCCGAGGTCAGCGAGCCCAACCCTAACGTTTATTATGAGATTGGGGTCGCACACGCCATGAATAAGCCGACTATATTGCTTGCCCAACGCAGCACAAGGTTGCCATTCGATCTTGGGCCACATCGTTGCGTTTATTATGATAATACAATAGCCGGAAGGGCGCGCCTTCTTGAATCTCTCAGGTCAAGTTTAAGTTCGATACTTGGTGTTTCGTCAAAAAAATAATCTTAAGGGCGTTTCCATGGGCTTGATAGGCCGTAGGATTCTCCATCTGGGCCCCATTTTCGTCGCCCTTTCACACCAAGAGCTGCTTTGTTGAATGCAAATTGGCATGGCCCGATCGCTGACGACCCGGGTCGAGATGATCGGCCCTTGCCTGTTCGGCCGGCCCTGCTGCGCGACGGCATCTGCCTTCTGGTAGATTTCGCCGCGCTGGGCCGGCCGCTCTTTTTTTGCCAACCCAGCCGCTGCCTGATCGCCTGGCGCCCGGAGGAGGTAACACCCGTCGTGCGCGCGGCCGAGGCAGCGGCGCGCGCCGGCAACTGGGTCGGCGGGTTTCTCGCCTACGAAGCCGCTGCCGCTTTCGACCTTCCAGTCTGCGCACCCGAGGCCGGCATGCCCCTGGCCTGGTTTGCGGTGTTCGCGACGGCGCAAACGGCAACCCTGCTCCCCCCCGCTGCCAGCTGGGCCGGCAGCCCGGTCCCCCTGATCACGCGCGAACGCTTCCATCACGACCTAAACGCCATCCACGCCGAGATCCTCGCCGGTGCCACCTATCAGGTGAACTACACCCTGCCGGCACGCGTGCCGCATGTTGACGATCTGGCAGCGCTGTTTCTGCGCACGCACCTGGTGCACCGGCACCCGTTCGCGGCGTGGCTGCACCTGCCGGCAACGGAAGGAATGTCGGCGTGGTCGCTCGCCTCCTTTTCACCGGAGCTGTTTTTGCAGCGCTCGGGCAATACCCTGATTTCGGCACCGATTAAGGGGACGCGCGCGCGCAGCCGTGCGCGCACGGTCGACGCCGACCGGGTGCGGGCACTCAACGCCTCGGTGAAGGATCGGGCGGAACATGTCATGATCGTTGATATGGTGCGCAATGATCTGGGCAGGGTAAGCCGCATCGGCAGCGTCTCGGTACCGCGTCTGGGTACCTGGCGCCCCTTTTCGACCATCCACCACCTGGAGACGCGCGTCCTTGCCACGGTCGACCCGCAACAGTCGGATGCGGCCGAGATCTTGGCCGCGCTTTTTCCCGCCGCCTCGATCACCGGCGCCCCGAAGCACCAGACCATGACCATCATTCGCGACCTGGAACAACGGGCGCGCGGCATCTACACCGGGGCGATCGGGTTGTTTCAGCCGGGTGGGGATTTTATTTTCAACGTCGCCATCCGCACCGTTGTGCAGCGCAACAACGAACCGCCACAGATTGGCATCGGCGGCGGCGTCGTCGCCGACTCCAACCCGGCCGCCGAGTGGACGGAGGCCGCAAGCAAAGGGCAGTTTCTCGCCGCCGGTGCCCTGCACCCTCCCCTGGGGCTGATCGAAACGATGCGCGTGGAGGCAGGCGGCCATATCCCCATGCTTGATCAACACCTTGGACGACTTCAGGCCTCGGCGCGCGCCCTGGGCATTCCCCTTGAGGCAACGCGGGTGGCCGACGTCCTGCGGCAGCGGGCGCTTACCCTGAATCGTGCCGGCATGGTGCCCTGGGTGTTGCGTCTGGAGCTGCAGGGGGATGGTCGCTTTCGCTTAAGCGATCGGCGTCTGCCGGCAACTCCGGCGACGTTGCGGGTGCGGGTTGCCGAGATGCGTATCGATCGTTTCGACCATCGCCACCGCCACAAGACCACCCATCGTGACCATTTCGAGTCTGCCCTGCGTCAGGCGCGTTGGGGTGGCTTCGATGATGCTTTGTTCCTCAACGATGAGGGACGGGTGACCGAAGGGGCGATCCGCGGCATTCTCGTGCGCCGGGGCGAACAGTGGCATACGCCGCCGCTTGAGGAGGGTCTGCTTGCAAGCCTCTGGCGCGCACAAAGGATGGTGCAGCTTAAGGCGCAAGAGACCCCGATCACCCTGGAGATGCTTGTTCAGGCGGAAGAGATCCGTATGGGCAATGCCGTGCAGGGCGGTCGGCCGGTGGCACATCTGGTCGATGTCGCCGGACGCACGGTGTGGCGTTGGCGGGGGGGGGAGAATCAGGCATGAGGTGCCGTCGGAAA
>PEAJ01000136.1 GCA_002753495.1 Magnetococcales bacterium HA3dbin3
GACTTAACGGGGTTTGGGGCTTAAGCCCCAACAAAATTGCTTTTAATTTTTAAAGGGGTTGGGGGGTCCGGGGGGAGGCTTAAGCCTGCCCCCCGGCTTAGTCCAGGGCAGAGCCCTGGCGGGGTTCGGGGCAGCGCCCCGAGGGTTTTACCATGAAAGACGGCTTTCATCGTCCGGGGTGGCGCACCTGTTGCCATACCCGTTAGTCCAGGGCGAAGCCCCGAGGTTCTTTTGCTTTTCCGCCCCCCTACCCACGGGCGTATGTCGCATGCTTTTCGCGACATGCGCCCTTAAGGGGCGGCCATTGCCTGACGATTTTTGCGCTTCCCGGCAAAAATCGTCAGGCAACCGGGAACCGCACAAGTCACCCCCGCCGCGCTACCAGTACTTCTCCACGTGCAAATTGCCTGGCTCCTTGCGGCTGCCGGGATCGAAGCCGCGTTCCTGGAAAATGCGCTGGCCATCCTCCACCAGGTTCGGGTGACCACAGAGAAAAACGTGCGTGCGCGCCGGGTCGATCGGAAAACCGCTGACCTCCTGCAAACGATCCGGGGTCAACCACTCGGTCAGACGACCACAACGCCCATTCCAGTCGGTTTCATCCTGGGGACGGGAAACGATCGGCACATAGCGCAGGGTTGGACACTTGCGACCGAGCAGTTCAAGATCGGCACGATAACCCAGGTCCCAGGAGTGGCTGGCACCATGCAGAATGGCCAGCGACGTGGCCGGACACTGGCTCGCCGTCGCCAGGGTGCGCACCATGCTCAAGTAAGGGGCAAGACCGGTCCCGGTGGCAATCAAAAGGATATTCTGCCCCGCCGGTACCCGATCCAGGGTAAAAAGACCGGTCGCCTTTGGTCCGACAAACAGCCGATCACCAGTCTTGAGGGCAAAAAGCCGCGGCGTCAGCTGCCCGCCGGTCACCAGGGCGATGTAGAACTCCAGATAAGTCGTCTCGTGGCTGCCGGAGCTGATGGAGTAGGCGCGGCGAATCAGCCGGTCGGCCTTCTCCGGCGGCACCTCCTCCGGATCGGCCTCCGGCACCCGCGCGGCGGCATGACGCAAACCAAGAACGGTGAATTGTCCGGCAACAAAGGGAACCGGCACATCCGGGCGCACGCGCAGGATTGTCAGGCGCGGTGAAATGTCGTGCCGACCGATCAGGGTGGCATTCTCGGGAACGGTGGTCATGAGACGGTTCTCCTGGCCGGCCGGTCGCCCGTCCGGTCACGTCGGGTCGAAACAAGAAAAAAAAGGGGCAACGCCGGATGCTCCCGCAAGCCTTGCCGCGAGCAAACCGGGGTGCTATAGGATAATTCCATGGTACGCGAACAACAAGTTGGCAAAGGCGAGGTGATCCGTACCCTGCTGGAACGAGAGGGACGGGTCATGCTCTGTGTCGATGCCACCTGCAAGGGGGTGGAGGTGCCCCGGCGCTTCGCTTCCGATACCGAATTGCGACTCATTCTCAATGTCAAGATGCCGCAGCCGATCGAGATCGGTCCACGGACGGTGGAGTCCGAGCTGCGGTTTGGCGGGATTCCCCACTACTGCATCATTCCCTACGAGGCGCTGTGGGGCGCCTTCAATCCTGATTCCGGCCAGGGGATGTTGTGGCCGGAGGCGATGCCGGAGATGGTGCGCAAGGGCTACCTGGCCGCGCAGGGGGCCATTGATGGTGGGCGTGGGTCTGGCGTTGCCAATCCCCTGGGGCACATCAAGCCGGTGAGCGGGTTGGCGGGCAAGGGGAGCGGGGAGGGGCCGCGGCTGGCGGTGATCGAGGGGGGAGCCCCCGCCCAGTCCGAACCTGCCGCGGGCGACAAGAAACGGGCGGCGGCGCGCGCGCATTTGCGTCTGGTAAAGTAGACCCGAAAGGCGCGCATGCCCTTTTGCGCGCAGGTGGAAAGGGGATCGCCGGCCGCGGGCATGTTTCCGGGTGGTCGTTGCTGTCGGGTGCGTTGCGTGTGCCCTTTCCGGGTGGCGCCCCCTCGGGAGATCCGATGGATGCTTTCCCGTGTTCGGTGCCATCTGGTGCAGGCATCGGGCGGATTGCCGGGGTCGGGATCGGGATGCGATGCACGGGCTTTGCCTGGTCCGGGTCGGCGATGTATCTTTCGCCGGATCAGCCCATGCCGATGTGACGGATTTTCCCCGGCGGAAAAAAATGAAAAAGGGTGGTCTTGCCATGTCCGAATCGACCCCTCGGGTGGATGCCGTGCCGCGAGAGCCGCTCTGCCGCGTGGTCTGGGTGGAGATGTTTCCGTTTCGGCGCTGGTTTTTTTCCCTGACCCGGTCGACGTTTCGGGCCGATCTCTGGGCCGGTCTGACCGGGGCGGTGGTGGTTTTGCCGCAGGGGATCGCCTTTGCCACCATTGCCGGTCTGCCGCCGCAGTACGGGCTTTACAGCGCCATGGTGCCGGTGGTGATTGCGGCGCTGTTTGGATCGTCGCACCACCTGGTCTCCGGGCCGACCACGCCGATCTCCATCATCCTGTTCACCACGCTTGCCCCGCTGGCCGCGCCGGGCAGCGACGCCTACATCCACGCCTGCCTGACGATGGGTTTTCTCGCCGGGGTGATCCAGCTTGCCATGGGTGTGGCGCGCATGGGCACCCTGGTCAATTTCATCTCCAACGCGGTGGTGGTTGGTTTCACCGCCGGGGCGGCGCTGCTGGTTGCCGTCAGTCAGGCGGGGGCGTTTCTTGGCATCCCCCTGCCGGCGGGGAGCAGCTTTGTCCATGCCGTCGTCGGGTTGGGGCATCATGTCGCGCAGGTGCAACCGCTCGTGGTGCTGGTGGCGGCGGTTTCGCTGGGGATTGCCGTCATCGTCGACATCCTTCGTCCCCACTGGCCGGGGATGCTGCTTGCCCTGATCGGTGGTGGCGGGGTTGCTTTTCTGTTCGATCCACAGTGTGTCGCCATCCCGCGCGTGGGGGCGATGACCGCCTCGCTGCCGCCCCTCTCCGCCCCGCTTTGGGACCTTTCAGCCTGGCAGCAGCTGGCCAACGGCGCCCTGGCCACTGCCCTGGTTTGCCTGATCCAGGCGGTCTCCATTTCCCGCTCCATCGCCATGCACAGCAAGCAGCACATCAACAACAATCAGGAGTTTATCGGCCAGGGGCTCTCCAACATCATCGGGAGCTTTTTTTCCGCCTACGCCTCCTCCGGCTCCTTTACCCGCTCTGGCATCAACTACCGCGCCGGCGCCCAATCCCCATTGGCGGCGATTTTTTCCACGCTCTTTCTGGTGGGCATTCTCCTGGTGGTGGCGCCGTGGCTTTCCTGGCTGCCGGTCGCGGCGATGGCCGGGGTGATTTTGCTTGTCGCGTACAAGCTGATCGATTTCAAGGAGATCAAGCTCATCAGTCGCACGAGCCGGGCGGAGACGCTGGTGATGGCGGGAACCTTTCTCGCCACCTTGCTGATCAAACTCGACTTTGCCATTTATCTCGGGGTGCTGATCTCCCTGGTCTATTACCTTCGCGGGCGTGCCAATCCGGTCATCACCCGCCTGGTACCTGATCCGACGACTTATGATCATCTGGTCCCGGTCCAGGAACTTCCCGAGTGTCCGCAGCTGCGCATTGTGCGCGTGGATGGTTCGCTTTTCTTCGGGGCGGTCAATCATGTCGAGGAGGTGTTGAGTTGTCTCGACAAGCAGGCGCCGCGGGCGGTCAATCTTCTCCTGGTGGGATCGGCGATCAACTTTGTCGATGTCACCGGCGCCGAGATGCTCATCCACGAGGCCCTGCGCCGGCGTGGTCGTGGCGGAGGGTTGTTTCTGTTCGATATTCATGATCAGGTGAACGAGGTGATCCGGCGTTCGGGGTGTCTGGCCGTCATTGGCAGGGATCACATTTTCGATTCCATTTTCGAGGCCATTCACAGTATCGTCACCCGGTTTCTTGACCAGGAGGGGTGTCGACGCTGCGAGCGCTCGGTATTTCTGGAGTGCCAGCTGCGGCGGGCGGGCGTGGAGCCATCGGAGGCCGAGGTCTCCTATCGGCGCAGGCGTTTGCAGCGGAAGTCTCTCTCCAAGCGGGAGTAGGGGCAGGGTAGCAATCGCTTTTGCCGCTTGACAGACCGCGCTTTTTTCGCGAGCTTCGCCCGTATGAAAACCTGCAATTCACCTGGGGATTTTTGCTGGAAAGCGCAAAAATCCCCAGGCAATGGCTAAGCCCCTTAAGGGCGATTTTCGCGAAAAGCATGCGAAAATCGCCCGTGGGTAGGGGGGCGGGGAAAAAAGCAAAAAAACAAAAAAACCTCGGGGCTCCGCCCCGAACCCCGCCGGGGGGCAGGCGGAGCCTCCCCCCGGACCCCCCAACCACTTTTAAAAGTTAAAAAATCCGGGGCTTTGCCCCGGACAAAAAGGCAAAAAATCTCAAGGCCTAAGCCCCGAACAAAGAGGAAGGGAAGCGCATGTCCCACGGATACCACGGCATTTTTGGCGGGGCCTTCATCCCCGAAATCCTGCGCGAAACCTTCCGCCGCTTAAGCGCCGCCTACAGCGAAGCCCGCGCCGACCCCGCCTTCTGGGCCGAATACGTCCAATTGATGGAGAACTACTCCGGCCGACCGACACCACTCACCTTCGCCAGCAACCTTTCTCGCGAATTTGGTGGCCGCCGGGTTTACATCAAACGTGAAGACTTGAACCAGACCGGAGCGCACAAAGCCAACAACGTCATGGGGCAGGGGTTGCTGGTCAAACGCATGGGCAAGCGACGGGTGATTGCCGAGACTGGTGCCGGGCAGCACGGCATGGCCACCGCCACCATGGCCGCGCGCATGGGGCTTGAATGTGTCATCTACATGGGCGCCGAGGATGTCGAACGCCAGCGGCCCAACGTCTTCTGGATGGAGCAGCTGGGGGCACGCGTGGTGCCGGTCACCTCCGGCACGCGGACGCTCAAGGATGCGATCAACGAGGCGCTGCGCGACTGGGTCGGCAGCATGGATGATACCCACTACGTCCTCGGTACCGCCTGCGGCGCCCACCCCTTTCCGGAGATGGTCGCCTGGTTGCAGTCGATCATCGGCGACGAGGCGCGCCGGCAGATTCTTGCCCAGGAGGGGCGTTTGCCGACCCACATCTATGCCTGTGTTGGCGGCGGGTCGAACGCGCTGGGAATTTTTCAGGCCTTTTTGCCGGATACCGGGGTTGAGCTGATCGGGGTGGAGGCGGGGGGGGATGGCCTGGATTCCGGTCGTCACGCCGCACGGCTTGCCGGGGGGGATGGCCGTGTCGGCGTCGCCCATGGCTACAAGAGCTACTTCCTGCAAAACGCCGACGGCCAGATGCGCGACACCCACTCGGTGGCGGCGGGGCTTGATTATGTCGGTGTTTCGCCAATCCTGGCCCATCTCTGGCGGGAAAAGCGGGTGCGCTTCGCCGCCGCCACCGATGTCGAGGTGGTCGCCGCCCTGAAGCGCCTCATGCGCGCCGAGGGGATCATCCCCGCCCTCGAATCGAGCCACGCCGTGGCACGGGCACTGAAGGAACTGCCGGATTTACCGACCGATGCGGTGGTGATCATCAACCTCTCCGGTCGTGGCGACAAGGACATCCTGCACGTCGCCGATGCCATCGGCGATCCCGGCTGGCGGGCGTTCATCCAGGCCAAGGCGGCACACTATCGCGGCATGGGAGAGAGGCCATGAGCGTCCTGTCGGGTATGCCTGTCGGTTCCGGGGCGGCTCTCTCCCCTTCCCGGCTGGAAGCGGGGATTCGTGCCGTGCTTGAGTCGCGGCGGCGGGTCGGGTCGCTTCCCATTCTGCTCATGTCGCATCTGGTGCTGGGGTATCCTTCCCTGGAGGAGAATCGCCGGGTGATCGAGATGATGGTCAGTCGGGGTGTGGATCTGATCGAGTTGCAGATTCCCTTTTCGGAGCCGATCGCCGATGGTCCGGTCATTGCCATGGCCAATCAGGCGGCGCTCGACCGGGGTTTTCGCGTCGAGGAAGGTTTGGCTTTTTTGCGGGAGATGGCGGCGTGCTATCCGATTCCATTCCTGCTGATGACCTATTTTAACATCCTGCACACGCGCGGCGTGACGCCTTTTCTGCGCGAGACGGCGGCTTTGGGTGGTGCGGGGGTGATCATTCCCGATCTGCCGCTTGAGGAGGCGACCGCGGCCATGGCTGTTTGTCGCGAGGTGGGCATTGACTGGATTCAGCTGATGACCCCCACCTCTCCGCCCGCGCGTTTGGCGGCGATTGGTGATGTGGCGGGTGGATTTTGTTATTGCGTGGCGCGCAAGGGGGTGACTGGGCAGCGCACTTGTTTTGACCAGGCGACGGATGCCTTTCTTGCTTCTTGTCGTGCGGCCACTTCTGTTCCGCTTGCCTTGGGGTTTGGGGTCAGGTCCGCCGATGATGTGCGGGTTTTGGCTGGCAAGGTTGAGATTGCCGTGGTTGGGACGGCGGCGATCGAGGCGCATCGTGTGGGCGGTGTGGTGGCGGTGGGGGAGCTTTTTGCCGGATTGCGTGGGGGGTAGCGCCCTGGCGGGATTTTGTTTTTAATTTTTGAAAGTGGTTGGGGGGTCCGGGGGGAGGCTTAAGCCTGCCCCCCGGTGGGTCCAGGGCAAAGCCCTGGTGGGGTTCGGGGCGAAGCCCCGAGGTTTTTTGCTTTTCCTGC
>PEAJ01000137.1 GCA_002753495.1 Magnetococcales bacterium HA3dbin3
TTTGAGCAGCGAATGGGCGTGCTGCCAATTCCACTGTAGATCAACTGGAGCGGGAGCTGCGCGTGAAACGATCCGAAGCAATCGCGCTTGCGAAGAGGCTTGCGGGGCACGGTTGCGGTAGATTCATTACGGGCCGGCGGAAAGGCAAGTCTCGCATCGAATGGTCTTTTTACCTATCAAGCCTTGGGAATGTAGCGAGGGGGAATGCGGACGAGCCCGAGGAAATCGACCCCAATCCTGCTGACGGGAAAGACGACAACGTTTCCAGTGACATAATGCACGTATTCAAACTGCGTCCGGATAAGGATGTTAACATTGCCCTTCCAGAGGATTTCACTAAAAAAGAGGCTGAAAGGTTAGCCGCCTTTATCAACTCTCTTCCGTTTGACAGTTGACAGAGTAAAACTCGGAGATTATGTCATGAAAAAGGTTACAATGAAGGGAATTGGTGCCGATGTGGAAATTAAAAACAAAGGCATTGAATTCAAAGTAAGCAACAGCGGCCACGTCGGTGACTTCTATGTCACAAAGAGGGGGATTGAGTGGTGCCCTGGGAAGGTGCAACAAAGCAATGGGGTGCGATTGACCTGGGAGGAGGTAGCAAAGACGATGGCGTAATCCACGACCGGCCACACCAATGGCGGGCGCGACCGGGGGGGGGATTGGAGAGAGGCTTGTAAACCCGCAGGGGGGCACAGGCAGCCCCCCGCAGGGTCACCTTGCCCTACCTATGCGCGAGCCGCTGGTCCTGCCTGAGGGAGTAGGCAACAAAGCGCTGACTGAAATCCGGGAGCAGACGCTCGACCGGCTTGGGCAGATAGCGCCCGCGATGTTCAGCCTCGAACAGGAAATCCATCAGGGCGGAGAGTCGTTCGTAGTTGGGTTGGGTGTCCCGCATGATGCCGGCCACCGCGCGCGGGACGGTCACCCCTTCGCCCAGACTGAGCTACTCGACGATTTCCTTGGCAATTTTCAAGATATCCATGGGAGTGAACCTTCCAAGACGCATCCTGCCATACCAACCAGCCTTCCAACCTGTCCACCCCGACATTCCCAGGCGTCGGAGCCTCCATCCTTAAGCGGCGCGCGACTCAACATGCGGCCACCGACTCTCCTCATCTTCTCCCACTCTCCCCCACCCTTCCTTGCAGGCTTGGGCGGGGAACCGCGACCCTTCACGACGACCCGACAGAGTCAATCCCGTGACGGTGCGCACATAATGTTGACACCATGCGCGCTGGTGCAGTGAAAGAACCCCGATGAAGAAAACGGGGATGGGCTTATGGTGCCGAGGGCGGGAATCGAACCCGCACGCCGTTGCCGGCGCCAGATTTTGAGTCTGGTGCGTCTACCAATTCCGCCACCTCGGCAGGACAAGAGAATGCTAGCAACCGGCCGGGGCGGAGTCAACACGGAATCCGGCCTAGCCTCGAAGGACGTGTTAGCATAAATCGTGCCACAATCTACCGACCGGAGGCGCGCCGGGCGATAACCCGTTGCCGGATCATGCAGCTGGAATCGCCGAAGGTGGCACAATCAGGTCTTGAAGTTGGCAGCGCTTCCCGCGGGAGAGGAAAAAATTGCCTGCTCCCCAGCCTGCTCCCCGGGTCGGCGCATCCACCCCGGGGAACGTGACGCCGACAAACCCGACTGGACACATGCAACCCAAAGGGAATTGAGAAGTGGCGACGGCTCTGGTAACGTAGCGCCCCAGCGCGGGGTGGACGTTTGTGCCAGACCCCCGCTTCGGGAGTTTACAGCACGAGGAGAGATTCATGGCGGACACCGAAGGGACGCAAGAGGTCCACAACTACCACCTTGACACGCCGGTCAAGAGTCGACCCTTTCACCTCAAGGGATGCCACGCCCTCGATTGGGGGATGCAGAACCGGCTGGCTAATATTTTTGATGCGGTCTCCGGCAAGACGGTGATGCTGGCGGTTGACCATGGCTACTTCATGGGTCCGACCACCGGCCTGGAACGCATGGATGTGACCATCGTTCCCCTCCTCGCCCATGCCGATACCCTCATGTGTACGCGCGGCATCCTGCGCAGCACCATGCCCGCGACCTTCAACCGCGGCGTCGTCCTGCGTGCAAGCGGTGGCCCGAGCATCCTCAAGGAGCTTTCCGACGAAGAAATCGCGATGGACATCGAGGATGCCATCCGCCTCAACGCCTCGGCGATGGCGGTGCAGGTGTTTATCGGTGGGGAGTTCGAGACCCGCTCGGTACACAACATGACGCGACTGGTGGATATCGGCAACCGCTACGGCATGCCGATCCTCGGGGTGACCGCCGTCGGCAAACAGCTGGTTCGCGACGCGAAATACATGCGCCTGGCCTCGAGGATTTGCGCCGAACTTGGGGCGAGCTACGTCAAGACCTACTACGTCGCCGAAGGGTTCGAAACGGTCACCGCCTCCTGCCCGGTGCCGATCGTCATCGCCGGGGGGAAAAAATTGCCGGAGCTGGAAGCCCTGCGCATGGCCTACAACGCCATCCGCCAGGGAGCAGCCGGCGTCGACATGGGTCGCAACATCTTCCAGGCCGATGCGCCAGCGGCAATGATCCTCGCCGTGCGCAAGGTGGTGCATGAGGGTTTCCGGCCGGAGGAGGCCTTCACCTACTACAACTCGCTGAAAGCCAAGGGATAGTACCAGATTATCCGGGGGCGTTGCCGCCAAGAGCTTAGAGGCTGTTTAAAAACGTCGGATTGCGCCGCCTAAGGCGAGGAAGAGCGGCGCGCAGATGCGCAGTGTACTTGTACTGTGTTGTACATGAGCAATCGAGCACCGATCTGACGAAGCCGCGGCAAGCAGGACGGCGTTTTTAGACAGCCTCTTAGGGAGACGGATCGGACCGGAGGAAGGAAAGAGAGGATACGCCTCGGTCGCGGCCGCATGGTTTTGGCACGCGCCCGTGGGTGGCGATCGGAACCTGTCACAAGCCACTGCGGATGGGGCGAACCTCTCTGATCCCATGGGGGTTTTTGGATTCGGAGTGCCCACCGCGTCGAACAGGGGTCAAGGAAGGGCCATGGAAAATCGCTGGTCGGAACAGGAAGCCGCTGCCTGCGTGCGGCAGTGGGGCCCGCGTTGGGGTGATCCCCTCGCCTTGCGCACCTACGCCAGTCGCCTGCTCGGGCGTGATGATCGCCTGGTTGTCCATGGTGGCGGCAACACCTCGGTCAAGGCCACCTTGCCGGACGTGCTCGGTCGGCAACGGGAGGTGCTGTTCGTCAAGGGGTCTGGATACGATCTGGCAACCATCGACCCGGAGGGACACGTCGGCCTGGAACTTGGATTTCTGCGCGAACTGCGTGCGTTGCCGGAGCTGGCGGACGCGGTCATGGTCAACACCCTGCGCACGCATGCGTTGAACGCCGATGCGCCGGCCCCCTCGATTGAGGCGCTGCTGCACGCCTTCCTGCCACCGCGCTACATCGACCACTCCCATGCCGATGCCATCCTCGCCCTGACCAATCGCACCGATGCCACCGATGCCCTGCGTGATGCCTTGGGCGATGCGGTTATCGTTTTACCCTACGTTCATCCTGGATTTGCCCTGGCAAAAGCGGCGGATGCCGCCTTTACCGCCCATCCCGGGTGTCGCGGCATGGTTCTGATGCATCACGGATTGATCACCTGGGGCGAGAGTGCCGAGGAGTCCTATCGGGCGACAATCGACCTTGTCACCCGCGCCGAAGCGTGGCTGGAGAAACAACGCAAACGGCCGATCATCGCCACCGAGCTGATCGAGCCGTCGGTGGCACGTGAGCGCTATCGGGCAATCGCCCCCTGGCTGCGCGGTTTGCTGGCGCGGAAGGCCGACGACCCGGATCGGCCTTACCAGCGCGTCATCCTGCGCGTGCGCAACGACCGCCCGATCCTTGAATTCCTCGGTGCTCCCTGCGGGCGGGAGGTAGCTGTCTCCCCGCCCCTCACCACCGATCACCTCATCCGCACCAAGCCCCTGCCGATGTGGTGTCAGGATCCGGCCGACCTTGAGGCCGGGATCGCCGCCTACGCCCAGGCTTATGGGGAGTATTGGCAACGCCACGCCACGCGTGCGGCACCGGGAACGATTCCCTTTGACCCCCTGCCGCGGGTGATTTTGATCCCACACGTCGGGGTGGTTTGTGTCGGTGCCGATGTGCATGAGGCGGATATTGCCCGTGATATCACCCTCAATACCCTGGCGCTGAAGCGTCTGGTCACCGAGGGTGGAAGCTACGTCGGCTTGCCGGAGGATGCCCTGTTCGACATGGAGTATTTTCCATTGCAAACTGCCAAACTGGGCAGAAGAAAGCCCCCGCCCCTTGCGCGCACAGTGGCAGTGGTCACCGGTGCCGCCGGGGCGATCGGGTCGGGTGTCTGCGAGGTTCTGCTCGAAAACGGGGCGCACGTGGCGGCCACCGACCTGCCCGGTGAGCCGCTCGACTCCCTTGTTAGACAGCTGCAATCGTTATATCCGAAGCGGATCGTCGGTGTTCCGATGGATGTCACCGACCCGGATGCGGTACACGCCGCCTTCGCGTCGGTGAGCGAAACCTGGGGTGGTATCGATCTGGTGGTGATCAACGCCGGTCTTGCGCATGTTGCGCCACTCGCAAAACTGGATCTGGAGGATTTTCGTCGCGTTGCGCGGGTCAACGTCGAGGGGACCCTGAACCTCCTGACCGCCATCGGTCCGCATATGCAGTTGCAGGGAACCGGTGGCGATGTCGTCCTGATCTCGACCAAGAACGTTTTTGCCCCCGGCGCCCAGTTTGGGGCCTACAGCGCAACCAAGGCGGCGTCGCACCAGCTGGCCCGCGTCGCCAGCCTGGAACTTGCGGAGAGGGGGGTGCGCGTCAACATGATCTCCCCGGATGCGGTCTTCTCCAGCGGCGAGCGTCGCTCCGGGCTTTGGGCCGCCGTCGGCCCCGACCGCATGCGCGCACGCGGCCTCGACGAAAAAGGTTTGGAGGAGTACTACCGCAATCGCAATCTGCTCAAAAGCCGCGTGACCGCTCGACATGTCGGCCAGGCGGTGCTCTTCTTCGCCACCCGCCAGACCCCAACCACCGGCGCAACCATTCCCGTCGATGGCGGATTGCCCGACGCTACCCCACGTTAAAAGACACAAGACTGACGATCGCCCATGCAACCAAGACATCCCCGGGCTCGGGAGTTGTTTCAGAAGGGGCTTTTTAACGATTTGACATCGTTTGCCCAGCTGGAGGATCGCATCAGCCTCCTGGTTGACCCATGGGCGCAACAGGCAGCGTTCGAGGTGTTTGCCGAAGGCCTGCTGGCAACACGGCGTCTGGTGCTGGCGCGGGAGATTCACCCGCGGCTGCCGCTCGAACCAGGACCGCCAGGGCCGGACGGCCGTATCGACACCCCCTGGGGCGATCACATCGGCTACCGGGCGATCTTTCGCCCGGATCGCAAGCCGCCGCCGCGCAAGGATTTGGGCTTTTTTCTTGAGGAGTCCCCCGAGGCGTGGTGGCAACGGTTGTTGATCTGCAATGGTCCGGCTGAACTGCCGGCTGCCCTGAACAGCCGTGCCGACTTCTGGCGCATCGCCCGCGACGATCTGGAACGCCTGGATGCCGAGACGTTTCAGATCATGCGGCGCTGGTTCATGGGGGGTGGCCTCCCCACCGAACGTAATCCCCCTCCCCCCTTTCCGGAGCGCCTTCTGGCCAGTCTGGCCACGACCCCCTGGTCTGCCGTCGGATCAGCCACACTCGTCCTGCCGGGTGTGGCGGCGCACGCGACCCTGCTGCGTCGTCTCTGTCTGCATGGCAACGGAGCCGGGCTTGTTCTTCTGCTCGTGCGTTCCCTCGTTCGGATGCGCGCCCTGATGCGTGCCTGGCAGGAGCAGGGGGAGTGGCTGACCATGGCCCTCCTCGCTGCCTGTCGGGAATCCACGACCGGCCGTCTTCCCGACCAGCCGGTGTTGCGACGCTGCGATCTTGAGTTTCCGTTGTTCGACAAACCCGAGCTTTTGCGACGTTTTTTGCAGTGGCGTTTCCATGGAACGCGCGTGCTCCTGGCGACTCACACCTCGCTGCCGCTGCTGCGCGAGGCGCTGGCCGGATTGCCTCCGGCGCAACTTGCAATCGTCGAGGATGCCTGGGCCCTGGCCGCCGATCCGGCGGCGGTGCGCGCGGAGATTCCGGCCGAGAGGGTGCTGTTTCTGACGCCTCTTGCCGTGCGTCACGACGCCGAATCAAAGGAGCGTGATGGAGGACCCAAGCGCTTGTTCACATTCGAGGATAGCGCGCATTTTGGTCCTCTGATCGCCCCGCTGGCCACCGATCCACTGCCGCGCGAAGAGGGTTGGCGACCGATCAAGGTTGTTTTGGTCGGTCTGGCCGACCCGTTCTCCCCCTGGGAGGATCTGCGTCGTGCCCTGTCGGTGTGTGGTGTGCGCAAGGTATTGACCTTTCACGACTCTGCCGAGGATGCCCGCGGCTTTGCCCGCCTGATCGGTGGTGACTCCGGTTGGCAGGCGCTCTACATCGACGCCACCATGCCCGAGGCCCTGCAACAGCGCATTCTCACGAGCTTTCGCACGGCGACGGGACCGGTATTGCTGGCCAGTTTCCGGATTCTTGCCTCCGGTCT
>PEAJ01000138.1 GCA_002753495.1 Magnetococcales bacterium HA3dbin3
GTCGACCCCGGGGGGTACTGCCCCTGGATTGCCTTGTTGGTCAGGGGTCGTCCGGGATTGGTGATCAGGGAGTGCCACTGTCCGGGCCCAAACCCGCGGATGAAGGCATTGGGATCGTAGGCCGGCCGACTGACCATGGCCAGAATCTCACCCGAACGTGGATCCATCACCACCACCGCCCCCAGTCGATCGCCAAGGGCCTCCTCGGCATCCCGCTGGAGGTTGATATCGAGGGTCAGGTAGAGGTCATCGCCTGGCAGCGGCGGGGTGTGGCCGAGCTCACGCACCTGGCGACCGAGGGCGTTGACCTCCATTTTGCGCACCCCTTCCCGTCCACGCAGCACCACTTCGAAACGCCGTTCGGTGCCGGTTTTGCCAACCAGATCGCCGGAACGAAACCGGATATCGCCCGGATCGTAGGCGGCGGCCGGGGCATCCTGGCCGGCAAGCTGGGTCTCGGTAAAATCGCGCTTGTCGGCCTCGTTGATCTCCCCAAGGTAGCCCAGGGCATGCGCGGCCAAACTGCCAAAGGGATAGTGTCGCCGCGACTGAATCTGGATGATGGCGCCCGGAAAGAGATGCGATCGCACCTCGATGCGACTCACCTCGGTCCAGGTGAGATGAGACTTGACCTTGACCGGCAGAAACGACCGCTGCCTGCGCGCCTGTCGCAGGATCGCCTCGATCTCCTTGTCCGAAATGTCGATGTAGCGGCGCAGTTTTTTCAGTGTCCGCGCCAGGGTGCCGGAGAGCTCGGGGATCACCGCCAATCGGTAGTCGGGGCGGTTGTCAACCAGGATGGCGCCATTGCGGTCGAAAATGCGGCCGCGCGGCGCCGGCACCGGTTGCAGGCTGATGCGATTGTTCTCCGCCAGATCGCGGTACTCGCCCCCTTTAAGCAGCTGCAAATGAAACAAACGCACACCGAGCGCGGAGAAGCACAACCCGCCCAGACCACCGATCAACAACAGGCGGCGCCGGGCATCGACCCGAAACAGTTCGTGATCATTTTCGAGCATTCAGGCACTCTCCAGCCAGCGGCGATGCACCCAGATCAGGATGATCACCAGGGGTGCGGCCACGAGCGCGGTCGCCAGGGCACGCCCGCCCAGGTGCAACCAACGGATGCCAGGGTATTGAAACAGGGAGAGCATCGCCACCTGGCACAGTTGTTCAAGCACACAGAGGAGTCCGATGACCAGAATCAGGAGGAGAAAATCGGCGGCGCGCAGGCGCGGACCAAAACGCCCCACCACCAGAACCACAAAAATCTGGGTGACCGCCGAGATCCCCAGCGGCAGGGCGGTCAGGGAGTCCACGGCCAGCCCGCTCGCGAACGCGAGCCCCGGACCACAGCGATCCGGACGATACAGGCGCCAGTAAAAGAGGGCGATCAGCACCAGGTCCGGACGGAAAATGTGCCACCCCGGCCACGGCAGCGCAAGCTCCTGCAGGGCAATCGCCAGCAGCAAGGTCAGGGCCGGCATCCAGGGAGCGAGCAGCGCCCGGATCACGGGCGATTCCTCGAACGCACCCTGCGCTGGGAATCTCCATCCGACACCAGAAGGAGCGACACCTCCTCCAGGCGGTCAAAATCGACCGCCGGTGCCAACGTGACCTTCTGGAACAGCCCAACCTCCTGCGGGGTGAAGGCCACCACCCGCCCGACCACCAATCCCCGGGGAAAAATGCCACCCGTTCCCGAGGTGATGACCAGGTCCTGAATCTGGATGTCGGCATCCTTGGCGACGAACTCCAGATTGAGGAGGGGATCGTTGGTGCCGGTGGCAACCCCCGGCGTGCGGTTGCGCTGGATGCGCACCGGCGTGCGCGAATTGAGATCGAGCAGGGTGAGCACCACGGCGTGATACTCCCCGACCTCGACCACCTTCCCGACCAGACCATCCGGCGCGATGACCGGGGTGTTGATGCGCACGCCATCCATCCGCCCGGCATCCAGGGTGAGCGAACTGGCGTAGGCCGAGGAGGAGGAGCCCATCACCCGCGCCGACACCGTCGTGTATCCGGGTTCGAGACGCATGCGCAGCAGGGTGCGCAGGCGCCGGTTTTCGAGGAGCAGTTCCTCCTTCTGGACGGTGGTGACCTTGCGCTGCTCCAGCTCCCTTTTCAGCCGGTCGTTCTCTTCGTGTACGCGCATCCAGGCGTCGAGCGTCCGGCGCGAGGTTTCGTAGGTCTCGATCGAGACGTGAACCAGCTCCTGCACCGGCCCGACCAGGTCCAAAACCGTCTCCTGGACCGCCCGGTAGGCCACCGCCCCGGCCCGCACCGAAAGCATGAGAAAGACCGCCACCAGCAGGAAGAGCGAAGCGGCGATCGTGTGTCGATGCTCCTTAAGCAGGTTGAACAAGGAGTCCACGCGGGAAGCTCCTGGCGTTGGCTAGCGATCCATGAGGAGATCGGCCATGGCGTCCAACTCCTCCAGCGCCCGCCCGGAGCCCATGACCACGCACGAGAGAGGATCCTCGGCGACAATCACCGGCAAGCCGGTCTCATCGGCCAAGAGCTTATCGAGCCCCCGCAGCAGCGCCCCACCGCCGGTGAGGACGATGCCACGATCGACGATATCGGCGGCCAGTTCCGGCGGTGTGCGTTCCAGCGCGATACGCACCCCCTCGACGATGGCATTGATCGGCTCGGCCAGGGCCTCGAGAATCTCCGGGTCGGAGATGACCTGATGCTTGGGCACGCCATTGACCAGATCGCGCCCCTTCACCTCCACCTCCATGCGGTCAGGCAGCGGAAAGGCTGAACCGATCTTGATCTTGATCGTCTCGGCGGTGCTTTCGCCGATGAGCAGGGAGTATTTGCGCCGGACATGGGCGACGATCGCCTCGTCCATTTTGTCGCCGCCGACGCGGATCGAGCGCGAGTAGACGATGCCACCCAGGGAGATGATCGCCACCTCCGTCGTGCCGCCCCCCACGTCGACCACCATCGATCCGCTGGCATCGGTCACCGGCAGACCGGCGCCGATCGCCGCGGCCATCGGCTCTTCGATCAAAAACACCTCGCGCGCACCGGCGGTGTCGGCCGATTCGCGGATGGCGCGCCGTTCGACCGGGGTGGCGCCATAAGGCACGCAGATGATGATGCGCGGCGAATTGAAGTGACGGCGCTTGTGTACCTTGCTGATGAAATGTTTCAGCATCGCCTCGGTGACGGTAAAATCGGCGATCACGCCGTCACGCATCGGGCGAATGGCGACGATGTTGCCGGGCGTGCGCCCGAGCATGCGTTTGGCCTCGGTTCCCACGGCCAGCACCTTGCGCACCCCGCGCGAACTTTCGTGAATGGCCACCACCGACGGCTCCGACAAAACAACACCGCGACCGCGTACGTAGACCAGGGTGTTGGCCGTACCCAGATCAATGGCCATGTCCATGGAAAACAGGCCCATCAACTTGCTGAACATGCCGGATCCCTTGTGTTGGAACGTGTGTGCCTGGAAACGGTTTTCCGCCGGGGCAACCCGGGGACGCCACCCCATCCGCCGCGACCGTGCCAGAACGATGCTCGACTGCCCAGGCGCGACCCGCTACACTCCCGCACCGGTGCGTCTTCTTCCTCCAGGCCCGCGGGCAAGGCGGTATGTCGGCCCGGAAAAACTGCCTCCTTGTACCGCATTCTTGCGTCCGCCCGTCCCATGCAAGAAGGGTTCCCATTGTCGAAGGGCCAACCGCCCGTCACCGGAAACGAGAAATCCCCCAGGGGCCGGATACGTTATCATGGCAATCCGACCCCAGCAAGGTGGCCAACCCCAATCGGAACAAGGAAATCCCCCTCCCCAAGGTGAGCGCGTGTCGACATTCCGCAAAAGAACCATCATCAACCTGGAAGAGCTGGACCGGCAAATTTCCGCCATCCGTGACCAGGCCGGTCCGGGGGCCCTCCTCGCCGCCAGCCGCGCCCCCCTGCTTGAGGTATTCCGACAGCATCTGCAACAGGGACGAGAACGCCTGCATCAGAGTCATCAGGAGGGGGCAACCGGGGTCTACATCGTGCGCGGTCACGCCTACATGATGGATGCCTTGCTGCGTCGCCTCTACGCATTGGTCCGCACCGGCAACGCAACCACGCTCGCCACCACCCCGGCCAGGGAGGCCCCGGAACAACCCCAGCCGCTCTTGCAACGGCTGATGCGCCGCCTGAAGGAACGCAAGGAGCGTCGGGCACAGGTGCGCCCACCGGCCCAGCTCTGCCTGGTCGCCACCGGCGGCTACGGGCGCGGCGAACTCGCCCCCTACTCCGACATCGATCTGCTCTTTCTCCTGCCCGAGGGCACCCAGTCGCAGTTCAGCGCCAAGGTGGAGTGGATGCTCTACTTCCTGTGGGATCTGCGCCTGGAGGTCGGACACGCCGTGCGCAGCATCCAGGAGTGCGTCGAACTGGCGAGCAAGGAGATGGAGATTCGCACCTCGCTGCTCGAATCACGTTTTCTCGCCGGCAACAAGCGCCTGTTCCGCCGCTACCACACCACCCTGATGGACAAGACCCTTCTGGGCGATGTCGAGGGGTTCCAGCGCGACAAGCTGGTCGAACAGCGCCAACGCCACGAGCGCTTCGGCAACTCCATGTTCTACCTGGAACCCAACATCAAGGAAAACCCCGGCGGCCTGCGCGATATCCACACCTTCGTCTGGATCTCGGAGTACCGCTACCACGTCAAACGCATCGCTGACCTCGTGGAAAAGGGGATCATCTCCGAAGAGGAGTTCGTGACCTTCCAGCGTTGCCGGGAGTTTCTGCTGCGCGTGCGCAACGCCATGCACTACGCCGCCGGCCGCCGCGACGACCGCCTCACCTTCCAGCAGCAGCTGGAGATTGCCGCCGCCTTCGGCTATCGCGATCGCCCGCACATGCGCGGTGTCGAACAGTTCATGCGCAGGTATTACCAGGTGGCCAAACAGGTCGGCAACCTCACCTACGTCCTGCTGCAAAAATACCAGGAAGAGCAGCTGCAATCCGACGAGGAGGAACAGGAACTGCTCGAGGATGTCTTCATCCTGGTCGGCGACAAGGTGGCCGTCACCCACCCGGAGGCCTTCCAGGAAAATCCCGTGCGCCTGATGCGCCTGTTCGAGGTGGCACAGCGCTACGTCAAGGGGATCCACCCGGATACCATCCGCCTGGTCACGCGCAATCTTGGCCTCGTCGACCGCGAGTTCCGCCGCAATCCCGAAGTCAATCTGATCTTTCTCAACATGCTAAGCGGGCGCATGTCGGTGGCCTGGGTGTTGCGGATGATGAACCTCTGTCGCATCCTCGGACGCTATCTGCCGGAGTTTGGACGCATCATCGGTCAGTCGCAGCACGACCTGTTCCACATCTTCACCGTCGACGAACACACCATCCGCGCGGTGGAAACCCTGCGCCACATCAAATCCGGCAAGCTTGAGGAGGATCTCCCCTTCTTCACCCAGGTGATGCGTAAAATCCGCCACCCGGTGGTGCTCCACCTCGGGGTGCTGTTTCACGATATCGCCAAGGGGCGCGGCGGACAGCACGAAAAGGCGGGTGCCGTCATCGCCACCGATGTCTGTGCCCGCCTCGGTCTGCCGGAGTGGGAAACGCGCCAGGTGGCCTGGCTCGTCGCCAACCACCTGATCTTCTCCCGCACCGCCTTTCGTCGCGATATCAATGATCCACAGACCGTCGTGCAATTCTCGCGCATGGTCGGCAACCAGACCAACCTCGACCTGCTCCTGCTGCTCACCGTCGCCGACATCCGTGCCGTCGGACCCGGGGTGTGGAACCAGTGGAAGGCCAACCTCCTCCTGCGTCTGTACCACCTGGCGTTGGAGTTTCTCAACAAGGGGCTCTACCCGGCCGACGAACTGGCGCGTCAGGCCAGACAAAAGCGGGAGTCGGTGCTGGAGATCCTGACACCGGACTACTCGCCCGCCACCGTCAACAACTACCTCGACCGCTTCTACTCAGACTACTTCGTCGGCAACGAGCCCGAGGATATCGCCGACCACTTCATCGCTCTCGCCGAGCAGCTGCACCAACCGCTGGCGGTGGCCTTCCTGCCCAACCCCCGCTCCGATACCACGACCCTGCTCGTTCACACCATGGATCACGCCGGCCTCTTTGCCGAAATCTCCGGTGCCCTGGCCGCCGAATCGGCCAACATCCTCGCCGCCAACGGCAACCTGACGCGCGATGGCATGGTGTTTGACATTTTCGTCATCGAGGAACCCAAGGGCGGTGCCATCCGCAGCGAAGAAAAGCTCTCCCGCATCGAGAAGACCCTGCGCGCCGTTCTGACCGGTCACGTCCACCCCGACCAGCTGCTCGCCGGATCGAAGATGACCACGCGCAAGCACGAGCTGTTCGAGGTCCCCAGCACCGTCGAGTGGGACAACGACTTCTCCGATACCTCAACCGTACTCGAAATCAACGCCCTCGACCGGCTCGGCCTGCTCTACGCCGTCACCCGCGAAATGGAACGCCAGGGCATTCAGATCGGCACCGCCAAGGTGTCAACCTACGGCGAGCGGGCGGTCGATGTCTTCTACCTGAAGGACATGTTCGGGCTCAAACTGACCGAAACCAAGATCCGCGCCTTGACCCTGA
>PEAJ01000139.1 GCA_002753495.1 Magnetococcales bacterium HA3dbin3
AGCGCGCCTCCTTCCCGGTCTAGCTGGCGCCGACGCAGGTGCGCCTCATTCCGATCAAGCCGGAAGAGCACACCGCCTTCTGCCAGGAGCTGGCGACGCGGATTCAGGCGCGGGTTGACATCGACGAGCGCGGTGAGTCGCTCAACCGTCGCATTCGCTCGGCGGAAAAGGAGTGGGTGCCGTTGATCGTCGTCGTCGGCCGCGAGGAGGTGGAGTCCGGGCGTCTGCCGGTGCGCGTGCGCGAGGAGAAGGAACAACGCACCTTCACCGTTGACGAACTGAACGCCTTTGTCCGCGAGCGCATGGCCGGCAAGGTGACGGCACCCTTGTCGCTGCCGCCGCTCTTGTCGTTGCGGCCGATCTTTCGGGGGTAGGCTTCCAAAGCGGGTTCCAGGGAGGAATTGAATCACCAATCAGTCGTTTATCGAGAGGGCCAGTGAGCCAATAACCAGTTTGAGCGAAACGCCCATGGGTCCGCCACCAACCTGCACTGGTTGGGTGGTGGCGGAGCTGGTGCAAAGTTGCCGGGGCAGCTTTGGCCCTAGCAAGAGCATGGGGCCGAGGTCGTTTCGTGATAGCATACCACCGATTTCCCGTGTGAGATGATGGGCATTGATAAAGATTATAGGGATAAAATAGCTTCTTCAACCATTATATTTAAGATCAGAAGAACCGCTATCGCCTTGTTTAATGGCTGGACCCGGAACGCTAAATACTATGGAGAGATGAATGAAGAAACAGCCGGGAACATTGACGAAGATTTGATTGTGAACGACTTTACAGAGTGTTTGAATGATGCGATTAATGGCATCTCCGACGAGGATAGAGACAAGAAAGATGAGCCTGGCTGGGCCTTCGGTTTCATATGTGGATTTATTGAAGGATCTCTGCATGTGAGATGGTATGCCAGGTATGTTATCCAAAAAAGCGATGAATACAGAAAGTCGCTATTCTTTCATTCTGCCTATAGATTCTTTGAAGCCAATCCGAACTTGCTTATCAAAGTCTGGATGATTTACAGTTATTACATGGAAGCAGAATCGGACAGTGTGACAAACCCTGGCCACAGTATGGGCGAAACGGACGTGTCCGAGAATACAGAATTTAATAGATTGTTTATGGAATATATGGAAAAAGAATCCTTAAAAATGCTTTTCGGGCTGCATCAACGGAAAAGCCCGATTAATTATTGCCCCAGGGTTGGCGACTATCTTACCCAGGGCGAAGTTGAAAAAGTGCTAAAAGAATGCGGTTTATTGTGATATGACACACACCGGCAAAGGACCACGGTGCGCACAATCAATCATCCAGTTCAGATTGAGGATGCAGATGGGTATCACGCGCCGCATAAAGAATCGCCGCCGCCAGCGCCATCCGCTCGCGTGAACTTATCGCCAGCCAACGCAGATACCGGCTTGTTGCCACCCCTTCCGCGCGCGGATCGGTGACCGCTACCGCGGCGGCGGCCCGCGCCGCGTGATAAAGCTCAACCACCTCGGTCAGGGTGGCGGTGAAATCGGGACCCCGACGCACCCGCTCCGCCACATGCATCGCATCGGCGGCATCATAGCGCGCGATCGCCTGCCGCACCAATTCGGCGCTCACCGCCGGAAACTGGCGCTCGGAACCGAAGTGAAACTGGCGAAAGTGGTCAAGATTGGCGCGGGTGACGAGCGGACCAGCACCGCACCAGGGGTCGCAGAGGATCACCACCGTCCCGACCGTCAATGCCTCCAACGCCGACCGCCCCTTGGCAAAAACCAGGTCATATTGGCCAAGGTGGTTCTCCGGTGCCTGCCAAACCTGTCCAGTCAGGGCGCCTGCGGCATCGACGCTGATGGCAAATTCTGCGCATACCGAACGCAGCAGCGCGATGAACCCGGCATCGGCGTAGTTGCTGAAGACAAGCGCGCGTCGTGGCACCGCCGGCAGGGGTGAGCGCGGACGAAAACGTTGCCGATCAATCCGATTGCGCACCAGCCGCACCTGTTCGCGCGCCAGACCATCGCGGTTGATCATCGTCTCCAGGGTCACCAGGTCGACCGCCGCATAGTGGTGGATGCGCGGGAAGATCGGCGGTCGCTCCGGCCAGGGCTCCCAACCGTGGCAAAGATAGATCGCCGGCACGGTCGGAAAGTGCAGCAGGGCGGCCATCGTCTCCAGGTGATGCTGGCCGTGGATGATCTCCGGTGTCCACGGCACCTGGTCCAGGTCATCGACTACCGGAATCCCATCCCGCATCAATGTCTGCGCAACGACACCCAGACGATGGGTATAGGCACACACCGCGTGCCCCTGACCCTGCAAGCCAAGGAGCAGATCCCGACTGAAACTCTCACTGCCACCGGGATGATCGAGGGCGGCATTGGTCAACAGGATGCGCAAGGCCGCTCCCAGATGCCGGCGCGGGCATCGAAGGTCAGGTGGACAGAAGCGGCGGCGGGGGTCAAACCCAGCAGCCGCTTCAACGCCTCGGTGGCCGCCACGCTCGCCACCAGACCGGCGAGGATCGTCCCGGGAGGGGCGAAGGCGGCGGTCTCGGTAGCCGGAGGAGAGGATTCCGGCACTTCCGGCTGGCGATGCGTGGACAAGCCCTCGGTGAAGTCGAGGGTCGGGATCGCCCCTCGCGCGTCGGGTGCAAGCACCTCTCCCCGCCAGCCGCGATGGCGCGCGACGAGCAGAGGGATCCCGCGCGCGCGGCACACCGCGTCGAGCATCGGGGTCAGCTCGGGGGCGTTGCTGCCATCCACCACCAGACCGCACCCCGCCGGCAGGTCGAGCGGCGCATTCGGGTGGGCATCAACGACCAACGGTGTGATCTGGACCCCCGGATTGAGGCCGTGCAAGGCCTCGGCGGCGGCATGTGCCTTGGGCAATCCGATTTGCGACCGGGTGTAGAGCGCCGCGGCACCGGGTGAGGTCGGCGAGACGATGGCACGATCGGCCAGGGTCAAACGACCCACCCCGGCCGCCGCCAGATAGAGCGCCACCACCGACCCCATCGCCCCCAACCCGAGCAGAAACACCTCGGCGGTCAGCAACTTGATCTGTCCAGCCCCGCCAATTTCACGCAGCAGCATGTGCCGTGAGTAGCGCTCAATCTGGTCGTCGGTCAAATCCAAGGCGGTGTCACTCCGGTCTGACGGGGCCAATCGGGTACCCAACCGTCGCGCCGGCAACCCCGGATTGGCGACCAAGGCTCATTTGGCAACCTTGCTCCTGGCCAGACGGAAGCCGACGCTCTCCAGCCGCTCCTCGGCGGAGAGGCCGCCGCGATTGGCGCAGCGCGCATACCAGGAGGTCGAATCCCACGAACCCCCGCGGTAGACGTGATTTGCGTTGCTCTCCTCGTAAAAGGGATCCTTGGCCGCATGCTTCCTGTAGGCTTGATCGCCATAGGCGTCCTGCACAAGTTCCCAGACGTTACCCAGCATGTCGTACAAGCCAAACGCATTCGGGCGCAACTGCCCGACCGGATGCACCCGACCGCGCGCATTACCCTCAAACCAGGCGTAAAGGCCGATCTCATCCGCCCGGTTGCCCCAATAGTGCGAGGTGGTGGTACCGGCGCGGCAGGCGTACTCCCACTCCGCTTCGGTGGGCAGACGGTAGGTGCGGGTCTTCTCCTTGACATTCAAGCGACGGATGAACTCCTGCACCTCAACCCAGCTCACCATGTCAACCGGCAGATTACGCCCCTTGACCTTGCTCGGGTTCTCCTCCATGAGCGCCACCCACTGCCCCTGCGTTACCTCGTTTCTGCCCAGATAAAAGGGCTGGGTGAGGGTGACGCGGTGCTGGGGCATTTCGTCCGGAAAGGCCTCGTTGTCAAAATTTTTATCCGACCCCATCAGGAAGGTTCCGGCCGGCAGCAGGACGAATTCCATCCCCAGGGTGTTGAAATACCCCTTGCCCCCTCCCGGAGGGGGCTGCTCCCCGCCACCGCCCTCGGCCGCAAACAGCGTGGCCGACCAGACGAGGCAGAGGAGAAGAGTCAGCGCAAGGGAGCGTTTCATGATGGATCACCCGGCATGTCACACGGCGCGGAGGTGGTCATGGGCAAGGGGCTTCCAATCAAATATACCACGTTGCCGGGATCTCTTCGGCGGAAAGTGGCGCCACGGTGCGCCGGGTGACGGCATCGCCACGGGTGATTTCAAGCGTCACCTCCACCAATTGGCGCCCCTTGCCGAAACGCGCCACCAATCGGCAGAGCAGGGTGAGAGCGGCATCGTCCGGGTCTCCCTCCACCAGCGCCAGCGGACCCGGCACATCCGGGGCCTGAATGGCAATACGTCCATACCGGAAACCGGAGAGAAAATTGTTTTCGGTCTCGTCGCGGCCGATGATCACCTTGTACTCCGGTGCCGGGCGCAAATGGCGACCAGCCTTGAGCAACAGGATATCCTCCATCGTGTACTGCTTCTCGCCGCGACTGTGCCAGAGATCGCGCAAGCGGCTGGTGTAATTTTCATCGGTGAGAAAACAGCACCCTCCGGCCGGTGAGGGATAGTCGGTGAGATGGTAGTGCGCAGCGAGCTGCATCTGCGGTGTGCGCGAACGGCCGGAGAAGCCGAGCAGCCGCGACCGGTCGACCCAGCCACGCAGTTCCGGCTCGGTCGGCGGCAGGCGCAGGGCGCAGAGCGGCCGCAACAGCCAACCGGCGGCACCACCCTCGCGGGCGATGATCGGCAGGGTGTTCTTGCGTTGACTCATCGGTCGCTGCCCAACCACCTCGCCGGTGAAGAGAAAGTGAAAACCGAGCTTCTCTCTCAACTCCGCTGCCTTCTTGACCATGAACACCTTGCAATCGAGGCAGGGGTTGAGATTCTTGCCGTAGCCATAGCGCGGCTTGGTGACAATCTGCACGTAGGGCTCGGAGATGTCGACCATGTGCAGCTTGACGCCGAGGGTGGCGGCGGCGTGCAGGGCATCATGCCGCGGTGGCGGGGCCCCCGCTCGCGGATTGCGGATCGCCCCGGTGTGGGACTGAATGCAGAAACCGGTGTAGAAGTTGATACACTCGACATGAATGCCCTGCTCCTGGAGCAGACGCACGGCAAGCGTGCTGTCAAGACCACCCGAGAGCAGGCCGAGCGCCCGGATCGGCGATCCTTGCAATGTCTCCGCCACGGCTATGAATCTCCCCGTACTTCCCTTCTCCGCCTCACCCCTGTAACAGATGCGCAACGTGCAGGGCGTGATAGGTCAGGATCATATCCGCCCCGGCACGACGGAAGGCAGTCATGATCTCAAGGACGGTGCGATCCTCGTCGATCCAGCCCTGGCTGGCGGCAGCCTTGACCATGGCATACTCGCCGCTGACGTTGTAAACCGCCAACGGCAGGTCGAAACGGCTGCGCACCTCGCGCAGGATATCGAGGTAGGCAAGCCCCGGCTTGACCATGACGATATCCGCCCCTTCAGCCACATCGGCTCCCACCTCGCGCAGGGCCTCGCGCCGGTTGGCCGGGTCCATCTGGTAGCCGCGCCGATCGCCAAACTGGGGCGTGCTTTCGGCTGCCTCGCGAAAAGGGCCATAAAAGGCCGAGGCATACTTGGCGGCGTAGGACATGATCGGCAAATGCGGATAGTGGGCCGTGTCCAAGGCCTGGCGCAGGGTCTTGACCATGCCATCCATCATCCCTGAGGGAGCGACCATATCGACGCCGGCACGGGCGTGCGTCACCGCCGACTGGCCAAGACGCTCAAGGGTGGCGTCGTTGTCAACCTCGCCGGCGTTGATCACGCCACAGTGACCGTGCGCGGTGTATTCGCAAAAGCAAAGGTCGGAGATGACAAACAGCTCCGGCACCACCGCCTTGATCTGGCGAATCGCCCGCTGGACGATGCCATCCTCGCGGCAGGCATCCTCACCCAGGGGATCCTTTTGTTCCGGTATGCCGAACAGGATGACACCGCCGAGACCGGCATCGTGAGCAGCGCGCGCGAGGGGAAGCGTCTCGTCGATCGAGCGCTGCTCGACGCCGGGCATCGAGGCAACGGGCTTGCGCACCCCGCTGCCGGGCACGACAAACAGAGGCAAAATCAGGTGTTCGGGACGAACCCAGGTTTCGCGCACCATGCGACGCATCGACTCCGTGCGCCGCAGACGCCGCAGACGCAATCCGGGAAAGAGAGGCGACCACTCATTCACGACGAGAATGCTCCGGAAAACAAGACTCCCCACGTTCGCGGGGCCCCGACCGACCGGCACGACAGGATGCCCGCATGCGCCGCCGGCGGCAAGGCCTGCCGGCATTCAACCCGACTTTCCAGAAACATGCAAAGGATGTTACGATGGCGGCCAGGGTGTGGCGCTTGAGAGGGCCGTGCGGCGTGCGTTTACGGTTTCCGTGAGTCCCCGTGGGAGTTCAGGAGAGAAGTGCATGGCACAACAGGTGACAACGAGTCTGAAGGCCGTCGGCCGCACCGACGTCGGGTGCGTGCGCACCCTGAACGAGGACAGCTACTGGGTCGACGAACCGGCCGGTTTGTTCCTGGTGGCCGATGGGATGGGTGGTCACGACGCGGGGGAGATTGCCAGCAGCCAGGTCATCGAGTCGATGGCCCGTCTTCTTCAG
>PEAJ01000140.1 GCA_002753495.1 Magnetococcales bacterium HA3dbin3
GATCGCTTGTAGGGTGACCTTTCACGTTTGCGTGGCGCCCCTTTCCGGGAGTTCTCTCCCTATCCTACCTCCTCCAGCCGGTTGAGGGCCGCTTGCAGCGCCGTCAGGGCGGTAGCAAGCGTCGGGTCCGCCGCTTGCGGCGTGTTGCCGTGCGTGGCTGACCGCGCATGCGCCTGACACGCCTCGCGCGCGGCGCGCACCAGCGCAAGCAGGGCGTCGGCCCGCGGCGTGGGGGTCGCCAGGGCCCGCGCCACAGCCGCCACATGGCAACGACACTGCCCGGCATCCAGCGGCGGAATACCGGCGTTGTGGTGACGACAGAGGTCGGTGTGGTCACCGCGTGCGTGCGGCGTGCGCTGCAAGGCGGCACGCATCACCGCCAGAGGGGCGTCGGCTGCAAGCGGATCGGCGGCGTCAGCGTCGGCGCGGGTCACGCCACACATCCCGGTTGGCTGTGCCTGGCGAAGGGTCCGATCGACCAAGGCCGGTGCTCACTTCTCCTTCGTTTTGCTCGTCAGGGGAATCTTGTTCATGGCGATGGTGCGGGTGTGAACCCGACGCTTCCCGGGAAGGTCAAAATCGCACTCGACGTGCCCGTAGGCAACCTCGTTGGTCTTTGCCAAATATTCGCCGGGAATGAAGAGTGGGAAGGAGTCCTTCCAGGATCCAAGCAGCCCGGACCCCTGGTTGAGGAGGGTACCCCGGGCGGAAGAGGCGTCGCCCTTGCCGTCGGACACCTCGTCCAGGAAGAGCGAACAGGCGGCAAAAATCCGCTTGCGCTTTGATTCCCACTGAATTTCGCGGTCGGTCTTGGCATTCCGGAACTGAAACCGCATGGCGATGGCGCCGTCGCTGCTCTCCTTCTTGCGCATGGCGACCATCAGGATTTGGTCCACCTCGGTCAGGTCCTCACTGACGGTGGGGGGTGTTGCCATGTTTGGGGGTAGGAGCGCGGCCGACCCCTGCTTGTCGTCCGTGGCCCCCTGTTTGTTGTCCGTGGCCCCCTGTTTGTTGTCCGTGGCCCCCTGTTTGTTGTCCGTGGCCCCCTGTTTGTTGTCTGGGGTTTCCTGTCTGGGGGTGGTGTTCGCGGCTGCGGTGGACGGTTGGGAAACAGGCGGCTTGCCGGCATCGGGGGCGCCTTGAGGCGGTGTTTCGGCGGAGGCTGCTTGCCCGGGCGTCCGGGTTGTTGTTGGGGCGGCGGAGGTGGCGGCAGGGGCGCTGGTGACTTTTTCCGCGGGCGGAGCCTCTTTGGCCGGAGCGGGGGTGGTTGCCTGATGGGACTTCCGGTTTTCGTTTGGATCGCACGGACGGTTGCGCCACACCCGATCGCCGGTGCCGCGGTTGATGCACTCGTAGATATCAGCCCACAGCGGGGTGGCCCAAACCAGAGTGACCCCCAAAAAAGCCAGTGCGAGGCACGTTTGCCGGTAAAGGGCAAGGCGAACGGTATCGATGCGAGGTTTCATCACGGGACCCCTATGGCAAATAGACCGAGTGGGAGTGACGGGCACGTTTGGCGGCACGCCATTTTTCGGGTGGAATGGACTCGTAGTAGGGCAATCCTTGCCAGCCGCCGAGACGTTGAGCCCGCGCTGACTGCTCGAACGGAAGGTAGGCTTTTGAATAGTGGGTGTAAGCAACCGCCCACCCCCGTTCGACCATGACCTGTCCCAAATCGACGCCCTGCAGGGTGCAGCGACTGACCAGGCGATGGTAACGATCATGACGCAACGGTTGGCAATGCACAGGGTTGGTCTTGATCAAACCTTTGAGAAAGGCAGTTGCCATATCGCCGCAGGGATAGAGCTGCCTGGTGGTGTCCAGACAATACTGGCCGTGTTCCCAGGCGTCGATGCCGAACAGGCGGATCTTCTGGCCGTTGACCACCAAGCTATCGCCGTCAACGACACGGGGGACCCCAATGACTGGGGCAAACACCGTGGCTCCGCGCACAGGACAAGGGAGGAGGAACGAGATGACCAGAAGCAGAAGCAACACGCGGCGAGGAGAACGGCTCCCTATGACCGCAGCCCACACCCCCGCGCGGATGGTGCTCATGAGGCAGAGAGGACCCGGTTGCGCCCCGCCTCCTTGGCCTGGTAAAGCGCCTTGTCGGCCTGGGCGATGAGTTCCTCGGCCGTGGTTGCCGGGGGGGCGGTGGCAATGCCAGCGGAGATGGTCAGGGGCGGCAAGGTTGACCCGTCACCGGTCAGGATATCGGTTCCGGCGATTGCCTGCCGCAGCCGCTCGGCGATCGTCATGCCGTCACCAACACCGGTCTCTGGAAGGACGACAATGAACTCCTCACCGCCGTAACGAGCGGCAAAATCTCCCGGCCGCAACATTTCGGACAGGGTTTGCGCCAGGGTGATGAGGGCAAAATCACCGGATAGATGGCCGTGGGTATCGTTGAAGTTTTTGAACCGGTCTACATCCATCATGATCAGGGAGAGCGGTTTGTCGCTGCGCTGGCAGCGTTGAATCTGCCGTGACAGGGACTCGTCCATCCAGCGCCGGTTGTAAAGGCCGGTAAGGGGATCGACCCGTGCATAGTGTTCGAGGAGGGATTGGCGCTTGCTGCTTTCGACGATCACGTCATTGGTAAAGCGCATGCGCCGGGACAGAATGAAAAGCAGGTTGCGTGCTACCTGATGCGAAACGTTGATCATCTGCCACAGGGCATCTTGATGGATTTTAAGGAGCCGGCTCTCCTCGGCCGCCACCACGTAGGCGGAGGCGATCTCGTTGTCGATGATCGACATCTCGCCGACACACTCACCGGGCTGGATGACGGTCAGCGCCGGGGTTCCCAGGTTTTCCAAGTGAATGCGCAGGGTGCCGGAAAGCAGGAGGTAGATACTGCTGTTGCTTTGTCCGGGGGCGAGAAGGATCTCCTCACGGCACAGGGAGAGGGTAGAGCAGGTTTTCAGGACATGCTCTACCGACTCCGGACTGACCCCCTGGAAAAGCCGGAGATTGCGAAAGAGTTCATCGTGCAGATCGAGTTCGAGCATGGATGCGGACCGATTGCCGGAGAAACACCGAAGGGTTGGCGCAAACGGGAGCCCCCATCAACTCCGTCCCCGTGAACAGGATCCGGGCATCCGCCGAGCTCTCCCACGCCACTCCCCCGGCGACTCTAACAGAAACAAACCGTATCGGGTATGGAAAACAGGCAACGGTGGCATCGCGTTGTCGCTGACCACGCGATGCGCGCGGAAAAAAGGTATTGGCATCCCCGGGACGAATCCGTATTATGTAAAACGGTCGTGTCCTGGCTCCGCGTCGGTTTGTTACGCTGTCCCCTTTTTCGCTCCCCCCCTCAAGAAGTGCATGGGGGTGTGGCCTGCCCGGGGGCTGCCGCGGCGTGGTCGGGCGCGGTTGGGCCGCAGGCGGCAGCGCGCTCCCTGCGCGTAGACGAGGGGTTTTCTTGTTGGGTAGTGAAAGGGAAGGAGACGATCATGGCGCTTTCTTTGACGAGCGGTGTCGGTCAAGGGTTTCTCAGCCAGCAGCTGGCGGCCTCCCAGAGTCGGACGAACAGCCTGTTCCAACAGCTGGCCTCTGGCAATCGCATCAACCAGGCCGCCGATGGCGCCGCCGTCATGGGCATGCTCAGCAGCATGACGAGCAGCATCCAGGGCAACAACGCGGCGATGGGGGGTATCAACCAGGGCGTTGCCGTGACCCAGGTGGCCGATGCCGGACTCGCCTCGGTTGGGGAGGGGCTGCAGGGGTTGCGAGACCTGGCCGTGCAGGCCGCCAACGGCACCCTTTCCGCCTCCGATCGGACCACTCTTCAGACCCAGGCACAGGCGTTGCAGTCGCAGATCAACGGCGTGATTGGCAATACCAGCTTCAATGGGCAGAATTTGCTCAATGCTGGCCAGAACGTCAACGTCCAGACCGGTTCGGGCGCGGCGGATCAAACGGCCCTTACGATGCCCAACCTCACCGGGGCCATGCCGGCGATCAATCTTTCCACGCAGGCCGGGGCCAGTAACGCCATCTCCGCCATCGATACTGCCCTTGACAGCATCAACCAGTCGCGTGCCCAGATGGGGGCCGCGCAGTCGGGGCTGGAGTCGAGCTACGCGAACCTGCAAAACATGAACATCGCGACCACGAGTGCCGCTTCCGGGATGCAAGGCACCGATTACGCCCAGGCAACGGCGGAGTTGACAAGCTCCTCGATCAGGCAGCAGTTCAGCGTGGCGATGATGGCGCAGATGAACAACCTCTCCGCGCAGGGCGTGCTTGGATTGCTCCATTGATCAACTGCTTCGGATGGCGCGGGGTTTCTCTCTGCTCGTCCGGTCGCCGATTGGTTTGGGGCGCGCTTGCGCGTTGATGCAGGTCAGGTGGTGACCGGGCGGGTGCCTGTTGGTCGCGGGCGCGCTTTCGCGTCGAGGTTGGCCAGATGGTGATCGGATGGGTCCCCGTCGGGTGCCGGTTGGTCTGTAACCGGGCGGGTACTTGGTGGTGTGCTTGATATGGGCCGACTTTGCAGTCGGGCGGGTGGGTGTGCGCGACTCATGGGGAAGCAGGCGGGATGCCCGCGCCCTGCCGGAGTCGGGCGGGTGCGGCCACGCCTGTCGCAAAGTGCCCGGGCTCTTCGCCGGTGACCGTGGGCGCCCCGCACGGCAAGGGTGACCGTGGGGCATCATCTTTCCGGGAGGGATCCCCTCCGGGCAGGATCTTCCCCACCCGGGGTGTAAATTTGCCCGTTCGAGGGAGGCAAAAAGCTCCCGTGCGAGGGAGTACCCCCCTGTGTTCCCACGAAAAAAGGGTTGCGATTTAGGATCAAACAAATTGTTTCTTCAAGAATATATTTTCCGTAACCGCAAAAATTCCCGGGTTTGGCACGAACTTGGCTAAACTTCACGGGGGCACGACAGGACTTAGTCCCCGCAGTTGACCCAGAACCGGGAGCGCATGATCATGGGTATCATCCTCAATCTGAAGAGTCGGGCGCTGGAAGGCCAGGCGAACACGCTGCTGACCAGCTACTCCTCCAACCTCATCGAGGAACTGGACTGGTACCGGCGGCGGAGCGAGCACTTGGCCCGGATCTATGACCTGCACAAGCGGCTTTCCGGCAAGCTGGATTTGGCTTCCATGGTCGATGCCTTTTCGGTATGGCTGATGCCGCACATGCGTCACGAGCTCGTGGCCTATCGCAATGTCAGCCGCAATCGGGAGCACATGGTTTGTTCCGTGCACGGGCCGCGGCGTCAAGAGCTTCTCGATTTTGCACAACGTTTTCTCTCCGAGCGGCCGGTGGTGGGGTGCGGCTCCTGCTCTGAGCGTCAGGATTTGCGTTACTGCTTTGTCGACCTCAATCCGGACGGGGTCATGGAAGGGGTCTTGACCTTGCACCGGGCCTCGCCCGAAACCGAATTGGTTCTTGCTCCATTCCTGGGCGAGGTGGCCGCCGAGTTGCGGGGTCCGTTGGAACGGGCGCTGGCTTATGAGGATCTCTACGATCAGGCGCGCCGGGACCATTTGACCGGGCTTGTGAATCGGCGGGTCTTTACCGAGCGCCTGGAGCAGGAGCTCTCCAAGGCGCAGCGTTATGGCTCTCCCCTTGCCCTTGCCGGACTGGATCTTGACCATTTCAAGGCGATCAATGACCGCATGGGGCATGGCGAGGGGGATATCGCCTTGCGTCAGGTGGCGCGGGCCCTCTCCGGGATGATTCGGGACACCGATCTCCTCGCCCGTGTCGGCGGCGATGAATTTTCGCTGATCCTGCCCAATACCGACCAGGCCAACGCCTTTCACCTCCTGGAGCGGCTGTGTCAATCGGTCGCGGATTTGGGCATCCAGGCCCCGGGTGCGCGCAAGTTGGGCGTGAGCATTGGCTTGGCCTGTTGGGAGCATGGCGAATCGATCGATGACTTCATGAATCGTGTCGATGCGGCGCTGTACCGGGCCAAGGCCGCTGGGCGTTCTCAGGTCTCTATGTAAATTTTGATTTACACTGTACATGGCGTAGAGGCGGCGGGTTAACGACCGATTGCACAGGCAGATGCCCGTGGACCATCGCCGCGATGAGGTCCGGCCCGGTTGCCCGACTGAAAAGGTGCGGCTCATGCGGCCGGACAAAAGGGCACAAGGGAATATTTTTTTCCGGATTTCGCGGGTAGGATTCTCGATATTGGTTGAGTCTTCCTAATTTTTTCGAGTATCACTATCCGGCATGGAGACAGGCACGAAAATCGATGGCGGGCGCTATGTGGTGCGCCGTCCGTTTGGGCGCTGGGCGCTGGGTTCCGTTTCCCTGGTGGAGGAGCGGGGGACGGGGCAGACGATGGTCATGCGCTCTCTGCCGGATATTTTCTCCTCCGCCGAGGGTGAATTTTTTCAGAAATTTGAGAAGACCATAGCCGAGCTTCTCAAGCTCTCTCCCCATCCCGGGATCGTGCCGCCGGTCGGCCACGTGTTTGACACGACACAGAAGCGGCGCTTTCTGCTCTCACGGTTCGTGGAGGGGAAGCCGCTCGCCGATGTCCGCGCCGCTCACCCCGGAGGCATGGTGCCTCCGCATGAGGCCCTTGAA